>NZ_JAMOKU010000022.1:0-92557 GCF_023656845.1 Parabacteroides sp. Y3-G-102
AAAGTATCTCTGATGGCAGAATCAACTGTGCCAATGCTAATAGTCCTTGATTGTTCATGGTACAAAGGTGCAAATTTTCTATAGAATTAAAGAATTTTCCCCCTGATTTATCGGGTGAGCCTTTATAAGGAGGTGGCGGTACGTATGGACCAGCCTTTTGATGGGGTAATATATCAACCGATTTGACGATTACGTTATTACCTTTCTGGGTACAAACCAGACATTTTGAACGTAATTTCCTTTTAGCCATGTTGAAGACGATATTCGGATTGAAATGAACTCCGTTTATACGAGTCTCAAAATGTAAATGCTCGGTAGTAGCCCTGCCGGTACGTCCGGTTAAGGCGATCGGTTGTCCGGCGAGAACACGATCTCCGGGTTTAACCAAGTTCTTGGAGTTGTGGCTATAGATCGTTTCCAGTCCATTATAATGGCGGACAACGATAACGTTGCCATAGGCGGCGAATGGTTTCGCCATCCTGACAATACCATCGAAAGCAGACACGATCGTATCGTTGGCACAAGTTTTGATATCTACTCCGGAATGATGTCTTCTCCTTCCCCCGTAAGGAGAGATCACGTTTCCATTAGGAAGGGGAAATGCGTATTCCCCGGCGGGGATCAAGGATAAATCAATAATTTCCGTGTTATTCTCATCGAATAGCTTGGGGTCCTTGATCGCTATCTGGCTTTTATCACGGGGCGTAAAGGCTTCCGTGATATCTTTTCTAGGAGAATGACAAACCGCTAGCTCCGGAGCTTCCGGCAACATGAAATTGAAATCCATGACAGGAAGAGGAATATTCGCCGTAGGGAAATCCACAGTCTCGGGAGGGGCCGGGCGTGGAGCAGGCTTTTGCGTACGGCAAGACGCAAATAAAATTAGCGTAAGAATGAGTATTCCATTGTGTATTTTAGATGCCATTAGATATTGTTTTACCACAAAAGTATAAAAAAGCCTCTTTCAATGACCTATATTTCCGATATGTTTATACTTCTTTTTATTCTTTGTGTTTTTTCTGATAGTTGAATTTGCCTACCTTTGTAAAGGTAAAATGGAGATATTATACGATGATTGAGGGGACTAGTTTGTCTCTTTGGTCAGAGAGGATGACGATATTGTATTTGCTGGTATTTCTCTAAACTGAAAACGACCAATTTAAAGTACACAGAGAAATAGACAATGCGAATACACCTGTATTTGGTGTGTTCCTTTGCCTTATTTCTGTTGTGTACAAGGCATTTGGTCGTGCCGCAGTTTGACGGGTTTAAGGTAAAGTGTAACACACCTTTTCTCAGATGTGGGTTTATTTATGAGATAAGATTACCTTAAAAACGGCTTTTGTATATGAAAGAACAAAAGGAGATACATATCGGTTCGTTAATAAAAGAGAAAATGGAAGAGCGGGGACTTTCGGTTTCTGATTTTGCCCATGCGCTTCATTATGAACGTACCAATATTTATAAGATATTTAAGCGAAGCAGTATTGATGTTGATTTGTTACTGCGTATATCGGAAGTCTTAGCCTATGATTTCTTGCGGGAGGTGTATTTAGCGGACGAACCCCGGCGATATTCAATCACTATAGAAGCGGACAAGGAAGATATAGAGGAGATCCGTAAATGGTTGTTAGAGAAAAGGCGTGAATAAGTTTCACGCTTTCGTGAAATAAGATCACGGTCGATATAAGACCGGTCACTTTGATTGTTTCTACATTTGACCGTCTCGATGTTTCATCATAACATTAGAGAAATAGGTTAAATCAAGGCCGTGCTCTTCTTGTTCCGTATGTGAATATAGGCAGGAAGAAAGCGGCCACTTTTTTCTTCTGTGTACGTGCACAATTCGATTATTTCCTTTATATTTGTCGATAAACAACGAATTGTTAACATTTCTAATATGAAAGTTCTAAAGACCGCCCTGCTATTCCTGATGTGCGTATCTTTCTCCTTCTCCTGTAAGGAAGGGGTAAAGGAAGTAAGGGTGCTGAAACTGGCACACGGATTGCCCCCCAGCCATTCCGTCCATTTAGGATTGCTCTATATGAACGAGCGTCTGAAAGAGTTGTCCGGAGGAAAGATGAGCATGGACATTTATTCTTCCGCTCAATTGGGGTCCGAAAATCAATGTATAGAGTTGCTTCAAATAGGAAGTCTCGATATCACGAAAGTTTCCTCCGCCGCGTTGGAAGGATTTGCCGATCCGTTTAAGGTATTTGGCATACCTTATCTATTCCGTTCCCGTGAGCAGTTTTTCGAGGTGTTGGATGGTTCGGTAGGTAAACAGATATTGGGATCAACGGAACCTTATTGGTTTAGGGGACTCGCTTATTTTGACTCGGGGGCCCGTAGCTTTTATACGGTAAACAAGCAGATTCGTACTCCCGAGGATCTGAAAGGACTGAAGATCCGTGTGCAAAAGAGCCCGATAGCCGTGGAGATGATGAAGACATTCGGTGGTTCGGCTACTCCCGTGGATTGGGGTGAATTGTATACGGCCTTACAAAGTAATGTCGTGGATGGAGCCGAGAATAATACGCCTTCCGTGACAACAGCGTTCCATCATGAGGTGGTAAAATACTATTCAGTCAATGAGCACACGATGTGTCCGGACGTGATCATCATTAGTTTGGCTACTTGGCAGAAGCTGACGGAACAAGAACGTAATTGGCTGCGACAGGCCGCTGACGCCGCCGCTATTTATCAACGGAAACTTTGGGCGGAGCAAGAGAAGCAATCGCTAGAGGAGATGGAAGCGCACGGAGTGGAAATTATTTACCCGGATAAGCAGCCGTTTATGGATGCCGCCGCCCCGATGATCGAGCGGTTTAAGAATGATCCGGTTTTTCATGATTTAATCGATCAAATACAGAATACCCATGAGAAAGATAATTGATAAAGGATTGGAGCTATCGTTGATTTTCTTGATGGCTTTCTTGGTCGTGGATGTGCTATGGCAGGTATTAAGCCGGTATATTCTGGTTTCCCCGAGTTCCGTGACGGATGAATTGGCCGGATATTTATTGATCTGGGTGGGATTGCTGGGGGCCGCTTATGTATCCGGTAAAAATGAGCATCTAGCGATCGATTTATTGCTTCAACATATGCGTCCTTCCCGCAGGAAGCTCTTGCGATTGTTTATCTTCTTGATCGTATTTTTATTCGCTGTATTTGTATTGATCGTAGGAGGGGCTTGGCTGGTATACACTCGTTTTCATTTGGGAGTTACTTCGGCTTCCTTAGAGATTAATTTAGGATATGTGTATTTGGCATTGCCGCTAGGGGGATTGCTTACCGCTTATTATGCGATAGATAACGCAATCACCTTATTTCGTTCCTCTAATTCTTAAAAGACTGATGATATGGATATTATAGGTATACTCGTATTAGTGATAAGTTTCTTTTTCCTGCTGGTGGTCGGGGTTCCGGTAGCGTATAGCATCGGTGTGGCGGGTATATTGACGATGCTCGTGAATATAGACTCGCTTCCCGCCCTTACGACTTATGCGATGCGTATGGCTTCGGGTCTGGACAGTTTCGCTCTGCTGGCGATCCCGTTTTTTATATTGGCGGGGAATATCATGAATAGCGGAGGTATCGCTTTGCGCTTGATCGATTTCGCTAAAGTGCTGGTCGGACGGTTACCCGGAGGACTGGCGGTGGTCAATGTCGTGGCGAATATGTTATTCGGGGCGATCAGTGGCTCTGCCGCCGCCGCTGCCTCTGCTATCGGGAGTATTATGACACCGGAGATGAAAAAGGCCGGTTACGATCCGAATTTCAGTGCCGCCGTAAATATCTCTTCCGCCACTACCGGCATGACGATACCTCCGAGTAATGTCTTGATCGTTTACTCCTTGGCGAGTGGTGGAGTCTCTGTATCCGCCTTGTTTATGGCTGGTTATCTACCGGGAATTCTTACGGGAGTGGCGATCATGATCGTAGCCGCTATGTTTGCCGCACGAAAGGGGTATCCGGTTGGCGTACGTGTTCCGTTCTCGGAGGCGACAAAGGTATTTTTCAGGGCGATCCCTAGTTTGATGCTATTGGTGATCGTGATCGGAGGAATCTTGGCGGGACTGTTTACGGCTACCGAGGCTTCGGCGATCGCTGTACTGTATGCGTTAATCCTCTCTTTTATCTATAAAGAACTTACTTGGGCTAAATTGCCGCAAGTGTTATTGCGATCGGCCAAGACTACGGCTATCGTCCTTCTTTTGGTGGCGACCTGTACGGGTTTATCTTGGATCATGAGTTATGAGAATATTCCTCAGACAGTAAGTGCCGCTTTGCTAAGTATAAGCGACAATCCGGTGGTCATCTTGATACTTATCAACGTGATCCTATTGATTGTCGGGATCTTTATGGACATGACGCCCGCTGTATTGATCTTTACCCCGATCTTCCTGCCGATAGCGACGGGGCAATTAGGGATGGACCCGGTACATTTCGGGATCATGATGGTGTTGAACCTTTGTGTGGGATTGTGTACGCCACCGGTGGGTTCGGTATTGTTTATCGGATGTAGCGTGGCGGGGACAAAGATCGATCAGGTGATCCGCCCGTTGCTGCCGATGTTCGCGGCGATGGTTATCGTCTTGTTCTTGGTGGCGTTCTTGCCGGATTTAAGCTTATTGATTCCCCGGTTGTTCGGTTTGTGATGTTCCCCCATAGGGTCGAGGTAGCCTTGTGCTATAAATAGGGCAGTACTCTGTACGAAGTATTCCAGTACTTACGTGCTGAGTACCGCAATACTTCGTGCAGAGTACTGTAGTACTTCAGTCACAGTACTGCGGTACTTCGTACACAGTACTGCGCTAACTGTAAGACGCTATCTTTTTAATGTCCTTTGAACAGGGATAAGGCGATACCCATCTCCAATCCCCGTAGCTCGGCCAGACCCCGTAAACGTCCGATGCAGGAGTAGCCCGGGTTGGTTTTCTTCTTTAGGTCGTCTATCATTTGATGTCCATGATCCGGTCGCATGGCGATGGAGCATTGGCGGCGTTGCTGCAATTCAAGGAAGGCTTTCATGACACCATACATGTCCACATCGCCCTCCAGATGGTTCGCCTCGAAAAAATTACCCTCCGAGTCTCGTTGCGTGCTGCGGAAATGAACGAAATCGATCCGATCCCCGTAACGTTCCATGATCCCGGCCAAGTCGTTATCACTTCTGACACCGAAAGAACCTGTGCATAGGCAAAGCCCGTTGCTAGGATTCGGCACGGCCTCTATTAACTTCCGGAAATCATCTTCCGTGCTCAAGATACGGGGAAGCCCGAGAATGGAATAGGGGGGATCATCCGGATGGATAACGAGCTTGACACCGGCCTCGTCCGCTACGGGAGCGATTTCCCGCAAGAAATAGATCAGGTTCGAGCGAAGTCTCTCCGCGTCGATATCTTTATAACGGTCTAACGCTTCCCTAAACTGCTCGATCGTAAAAGTCTCTTCCGAGCCGGGTAGTCCGGCGATCATATTGCGAACCAACAGCTGGCGGTCTTCCTCGCTCATAGCGTCATAGCGTGCCTTGGCTTTCGCCTTGTCCGCCTCCGTATATTCGGCTTCCGCCGCCGGTCGTTTCAATATAAATAAGTCGAACGCCATAAAAGCCGAGCGTTCAAAGCGCAAGGCTTTGGAACCATCCGGCATCGTATAAGCCAAATCGGTACGAGTCCAGTCCAATACCGGCATGAAGTTGTAAGTAACTACCCGGATATCGCAAGCTCCCAGATTCCGGATGCTTTGTTTGTAGTTCTCTATATAGGTTTGAAAATCCCCGGTTTGCGTCTTGATATGCTCGTGTACGGGCACACTCTCAACCACACTCCACCGTAATCCGGCGGATTCGATCAAGGCTTTCCGCTTTTGAATCTCTTCCGTAGTCCAAACTTCCCCGTTCGGGATATGGTGCAACGCATTTACGATACCGGTGGCACCCGCCTGACGGATGTCCCAAAGGCTGACAGGATCATTCGGTCCGTACCAACGCCAAGTTTGCTCACATAGATACATAATGAATAATTTTTAAATTTATCAATGTGCCAATATGCCAATGCGGTTTGATGCATGGCTGGTTGGCACATTATTTAGATGGAGAAAGCGTCGAAACCTCCGTCTATGGGGATCACGGTACCGGTTACGAATGCGGAGGCGTCGCTCGCCAGCCATTGTAAAGTACCGAGTAACTCCTCCGGTTTTCCTAAGCGGCGGAACGGCGTGTGTGCGACGATCGTGTTGCAACGATCACTAGGTGATCCATCCGGATTGCTCATCAATGCCCGGTTCTGCTCGGTAAGGAAGAATCCCGGTGCCATGGCGTTCACTCGCAGGCCCTCTCCGAATTTAAT
The DNA here is from genome assembly GCF_023656845.1 of Parabacteroides sp. Y3-G-102. Taxonomy (NCBI): domain Bacteria; kingdom Pseudomonadati; phylum Bacteroidota; class Bacteroidia; order Bacteroidales; family Tannerellaceae; genus Parabacteroides; species Parabacteroides sp. Y3-G-102. Next base: position 6,354 of record NZ_JAMOKU010000022.1, read on the forward strand.
CGCTAGCTCCCCGGCCATGTATTGCGTGAAATTGTTGATAGCGGCTTTCGCGCATCCATAGCCAACCACACGAGTCAATGGGCGTAGGGATGATTCGGACGAGATGTTAATAATGCTTCCTTTCCCTTGTCCCACCATGACCTCGGCGAAGACCATTGTCGGCAGTACGGTCCCGAATAAGTTCAGGTCCACGACCGTCCGGAAAGCATCGATATCCAGATCAAAGATCGTCTTGTCGGGAGGAATCGTCGCTCCGGCTTGGTTGCCACCCGCCAAATTGACTAAAACATCAATCTTCCCATATGCTTTCAATATCTCTTGTTTGTTTTGCTCCAGCAAGGCTTTATCCAATACGTTTGAAACCAAGAATAAGGCCTCGCCCCCTTCCGCTTTAATCTCATTGACCAAGGCAGATCCTTTTTGCTCGTTTCGTCCGAGGATTACGACGTACGCGCCTTCTCTCGCCAAGTGCTTGGCCATGCAGGCTCCTAATATACCATAGCCTCCGGTCAACAAAATCACTTTCTCTTTTACGCTAAATAAGGAGTTCATCAGATATAATTATTGTAGTATTGTATATTTTCCTTTACCAAGATATCGATCGGCATATAATTGACAGGCTCAATTTTCTCCTTAAGGATCAAATACCTGAAAAGTGCCTTGATACAATGATATCCTTGTACCTCCGGTCGCTGGGCGATCAAATGCGTGATCAAGCCGTTTTCCAGATAACGGACGTTCGGTTCTATCACGTCGTAGCCAAGAAGCTTGAAAGGATAGTCCGGCCGTTCGCTACTTAGATAATCTCCAAGGAAATGGGCCCTCGAATTAAAGATGATACCGATTCTTACTTGAGGATATTTCTCGAAGAAAGTATTCAGTAGTCTCGTATTCTCTTCTCGGTCATCCGCGTGCACATGCAGCAAATGAATCTTTCCCTTGAATGAGGTATTGGCGAGATAATCCCGGAATCCTTCCTCTCGCTTCTGCACTTGCGTAGAACATGAATCCCCCTTACGGGTGAAACGGAAAATCACTAGATCGTCCTCTTCACGGATTTGCTCGAATAAAAGGCGTCCCGCTATATACCCCGAATCATATGAATGCGTTCCGTAGTAAGAGATACAATTCGTGTGGTCGATAAAAGAATCGATTAATATATAAGGAATACCTTTCTGGTCTAGCCGCGGGGTCAAGGTCAAGACACTTTGCTTGAATAATGTAGCGATGATAACCCCTTGACAATCCGCAGTCTCAATCTTTGGGATTAATTCGTCGAAACTGTTGCTATCGTATTGGTCAAAATAGATTTGCTCGACATCTATATTATAGCTAAACAATTCCCGTTCCGCTTTCTCGATCCCTTGGCTTAGTTTCGCCCAGTATTCCCCTTCATGGAAAGAAGGGATCAAGGCGATGAAATGATATTTTTTCTTCAACGCTAAAGAACGGGCTATCAGATTTGGTTGATAGTCAATTTCTTTTAAGACTTTCTCCACCTTTTTCCGTGCGTCCTCCGAGACCTTTCCCCGCTCATGTAAAATGCGGTCTACCGTACCGGTCGATACACCGGATAATTCGGCGATATCTTTTATCCTGTAATTTTTATTCATGGTATAGATTGTAGTGTGTATTCGTCCTCTCTGTTTATTCGAGTATTTGAAGAGGAGTGTTCAATTTACGGAAAACGTAGCCATACATCATATAGATAAGAGGAACGGCGACGAAAATTCCGATACCGAACAAAATACATCCTAATATCAGGATCCCGATCATTACCAACGCCAGAATGAACAGAGGCAATACTTGTCCTTTCGTTATCTCCCAGCTTTTATGCAAAGACTCGATAATCCCGGCGTTTTCCTCGATAATAAAGGCTTGGAAGAACTGAAGGCGCAATGCCAGATAAATACCGGGGATGATAAAAAATAAGAAACCCGCCAATACGACAAATCCCGTGATAAGACTCGCTAGAAAGTAGGTGATGATATTCTTTGTCTGTTGTCCATATGCGGAAAACTGAGGTTCTTCCCCATCCAACGCCTGAAATATATTTTTCATATATCCTAAGGAGAAAATAATGGAGAATAACGCGCTGATCACGTTTACGATGATTTTACCGATAATAGAACTTTGCATGGGCATCGCGAACGCTGTCAGCGTGAAAGATAAGATACAATATCCGATTAATAATCCGGCTAATATCCATAGCTGCGACTTCGTTCCCTTCCATGCGGTACTGAATACTTCTGATATTATAAATTTAGGCTCCATAATATATAATATTTGTTTATTGTGTGTGGACACAAATGTAAAATATATTGTTGAAAAAAACAATTTTATTTTCGTTTGAAACCAAAAGAGATGTATTTCAACAGGCGCTTCCTTTTAAGTGCTATTAATTTAGGTGAAAAAGATAAGTAGGAAACAGAAATCGTGTAAAAAGTTTCTACATTTGTAGGATGAAACGACGAGTAAAGACCCTATTGTGTGAATAGATGTGAAAGATCTCCACTTGGGTTAGAAAGAAAAGGTAACTGAAAAACAGCCTTGAATATATAATTATATACAAATATGGATAAACGAATGCTGAAAATTACGATTACTCAGTTAAGGCAGATCGCATTGTTTGCGGTTGGTATGTCTTTATTAACTGCCTGTGGAAACAGTCAGAGTGGTATGAAATTAGGGGATGCTGAGTTCGCTGTGATGGCGGTCAATTCAACGACTAGCGACCAAACAACATCCTATCCGGCTACCATCAAAGGTACGCAGGATATCGAAGTCCGTCCTCAAGTTTCTGGATTTATCGTGAAATTATGTGTGGATGAGGGAGCTACGGTTCGTAAAGGACAGGCGTTGTTCCAAATTGATCCTACGCAGTACGCTGCCGCGGTAGGTCAGGCTAAGGCCGCGGTAGAGATGGCGAAGGCAAACGTAAGCACTTTAACATTGACCGAGAAGAATAAGAAAACTTTGTTTGATCAGAAAATCATCAGTGATTTCGAGTATCAGACTGCCGTGAACCAGCTGATGTCGGCAAAAGCGAGCTTGGCGCAGGCGGAGGCTCAATTGGTTAGCGCTAACCAGAACTTGTCTTTCTGTACGGTTACAAGTCCCTCGAACGGTGTTGTCGGTACATTCCCGTATCGTGTAGGTAGCTTGGTAAGCGCTTCGATCGCTCAACCGCTGACTACCGTATCTGAGATCGGTGATATGTATGTGTATTTCTCTATGACGGAAAAGGAGCTATTGGCATTGACGAAAGCCGGTGGTACCTTGAAAGAGCAATTAGAGAAGATGCCGGCCGTAAGACTGCAATTGGCGGATGGCTCTACGTACCATTATGAGGGTAAGATTGATGCCGTGAGCGGTGTCATCGATCAATCTACCGGTTCTGTAAGCATGCGTGCTATTTTCTCTAACGAGGGAAATGTCTTACGAAGCGGTGGTACTGGTAATATCATCTTCCCATATACGATGAACGATATCATTACGATCCCTCAATCGGCTACCGTGGAGATCCAGGATAAGAAATTCGTATTTGTATTGCAGCCTGATAATACCGTGAAGAATACCGAGATCAAGGTTTCCAATTTGAATGATGGCAAAAATTATTTAGTGACGGGAGGTTTGAAGTCCGGTGATAAGATTGTCGTGGAAGGCGTACAGATCTTGAAAGACGGCCAAGAAATCCAGCCGATTACTCGTGAGCAGCAAAAGGCAAAGTACGATCAGGCCTTGAAAGACCAGCATGACGGTAATTTGCAGACTGCTTTTAATTAATAGGTATATAGAATAAGACAAATATTCGCTTTTGTCGAGTAAAAACGAAAGATATGAAATTAGATAGATTTATAAACCGCCCGGTGCTCTCCACGGTGATTTCCATCTTGATTGTCATCTTGGGTTTCCTAGGCTTGATTTCCTTGCCGGTTACCCAATATCCGGATATCGCCCCTCCAACCGTTTCGGTAAGGGCAACTTATACGGGTGCCAATGCGCAAACGGTATTGAATAGTGTGATCGCGCCTTTGGAAGACCAGATCAATGGTGTTGAGAACATGATGTATATGAGTTCCAATGCCTCTAATAATGGTTCCGCGGATATCTCCATTTATTTTAAGCAAGGAACGGATCCGGATATGGCGGCTGTCAATGTGCAGAACCGTGTATCTATGGCACAAGGTTTGTTGCCCGCCGAGGTAACGCAGATTGGTGTGACGACCCAGAAACGTCAGAACTCAATGTTGTTGGTTTTCTCCGTATACGCGGAAGATGATCGTTATGACTCAGAGTTTCTTGAGAATTACGCGAAGATTAACTTGATCCCGGAAGTCCAGCGTGTGCCGGGTGTCGGTGATGCCAACGTGTTGGGTACGGACTACTCCATGCGTATTTGGTTGAAGCCGGATGTGATGGCCCAATATAAATTAAGTCCGAGCGACGTAACCGTTGCCTTGTCTGAACAGAACGTAGAGGCCGCTCCGGGTTCGTTCGGCGAACAAGGAAATCAGTCTTTCCAATATACGATCCGCTATAAAGGACGTTTGCAAGAGGCTAATGAGTTTGAGCAGATTGTTGTAAAGGCTTTGCCGGATGGTGAGGTCTTGCGTTTGAAAGATATCGCCGATATCGAGTTGGGGCGTTTGACTTACAACTTTATCAACCGTGTAAATGGTCACGACGCCGTTACCTGTATCGTTTACCAGATGCCGGGAACCAACGCTACGGAAACAATTAGTAACATTGAAACCTTGCTGGAGGAAACCCAGTTGACAATGCCTCCCGGAATGAAGGTGAATATTTCCATGAATGCCAATGACTTCTTGTTCGCTTCTATCCATGAGGTAATCAAGACTTTGTTGGAGGCGTTCGTATTGGTGTTTATCGTGGTATATGTGTTCTTGCAGGATTTGCGTTCTACGTTGATTCCGGCTATCGCTATCCCGGTTGCCTTGATCGGTACCTTCTTTATGTTATCCTTGATCGGATTTAGTATCAACTTGTTGACTCTTTGTGCTATGGTGCTTGCCATCGCGATTGTGGTCGATGATGCGATCGTCGTCGTCGAGGGTGTCCATGCCAAGTTGGACCAAGGGTACAAGTCGGCGAAACTCGCTTCTATCGATGCCATGAGTGAGTTGGGTGGCGCTATCGTCTCCATTACGTTGGTCATGATGTCCGTGTTTATTCCCGTAAGTTTCATGGGAGGTACGGCCGGTACGTTCTATCGCCAGTTCGGTCTGACGATGGCGATCGCTATCGGTTTGTCCGCTTTGAACGCCTTGACATTGAGTCCCGCCTTGTGTGCGATATTCCTGAAACCGCATGATGAGGAGCATAAAGAAAAGAAAACGACATTTATTTCCCGTTTCCATACCTCATTCAATGCGGCTTACGATTCTTTGCTAGCTAAGTATAAGAAGCAGGTCGTGTTCTTTATCCAGAAGAAATGGCTTTCATTCGGTATTGTCGCCGGTTGTATCGCCGTATTGGTATTCTTGATGCAGGTTACGCCTACCGGTATGGTGCCGAACGAGGATACGGGTACGATCATGGGTGCCGTTACGTTACCACCGGGAACTTCCCAGGAGCGTACCTATGAGGTGATGAATAAGGTCGATAGTTTGATCGCTGCGGATCCGGCGGTAGAGTCGCGTACGGCGGTTGTTGGTTTCAGTTTTATCGGTGGTCAAGGACCTTCTTACGGCTCATTTATCATCAAGTTGAAAGACTGGGAAGACCGTTCTATGATGCAGAACTCGGATATCGTATATGGTAGTTTGTTCATGCGTGCCCAAAAGATCGTGAAAGACGCTCAGGTATTGTTCTTTACGCCGCCTATGATCCCGGGTTACTCAGCGTCCAGTGATATTGAGTTGAATATGCAGGATAAGACCGGAGGTAATTTGGATCGTTTCTTTGATATCTCCAAGGAATATATGGCCGCTTTGACGGCACGTCCGGAGATCAAGTCCGCTCAAACTACGTTTAACCCGAACTTCCCGCAATACGAGATCGATATCGACGCTGCCGCTTGTAAGAAAGCCGGTATCAGTCCGAAGGACATCTTGTCTACCTTGCAGGGATATTATGGTGGTTTATATGCCTCTAACTTCAACCGTTTCGGTAAGATGTACCGTGTAATGGTGCAAGCGGATCCCGATTTGCGTAAGAATATGGAGTCCATGAAGAACATCAAGGTAAAGAGCGGTAACGATATGGCTCCGATTTCCCAGTTCATTACGATGAAGAAGGTATATGGCCCGGATATCATCAGCCGTTTCAATATGTATACCGCCATCAAGGTCATGGTTGCCCCGGCGGATGGTTATACCAGTGGTCAGGCGTTGAAAGCGATTGACGAGGTGGCTAAGACAACGCTTCCGGCAGGTTTCGACTATGAGTTAGGTGGTATGGCACGTGAGGAGGCAAGTACGAGTGGCAGTACGACGGCTTTGATCTTCTTGCTGTGTTTCGTATTCGTTTACTTGCTGTTGAGTGCGCAGTATGAGAGTTACATCCTTCCTTTGTCCGTATTGCTCTCCGTGCCGTTCGGTTTGATGGGTAGCTTCTTGTTCGTCCAAGGTTGGGCCGCTTTGGGAAATATCCCGGCGTTGAAGATGATCGTAGGAACCATGTCTAACAATATCTATATGCAGATCGCCTTGATCATGTTGGTAGGTTTGTTGGCGAAGAACGCTATCTTGATCGTAGAGTTCGCTTTGGAACGTCGTCGTATGGGTATGAGTATCACATGGGCTGCCGTATTAGGAGCCGCCGCCCGTTTGCGTCCGATCTTGATGACCTCATTGGCGATGGTGGTCGGATTGTTGCCTATGATGTTCGCGTTCGGAGTAGGAGCGCACGGTAACCGTACATTGGGTACAGCGGCTATCGGCGGTATGTTCATCGGTATGATCTTCCAGATCTTTATTGTTCCGGTTTTGTTCGTGGTATTCCAGTACTTACAGGAGAAATTCAAGCCGATCGAATGGGAAGATTTGGATAACAGCGATATGAGTACGGAAATAGAACAGTACGCTAAAATAAAATAAGAGATGACAATGAAGAAACAAATTATATATATGGTATGTGCGACTGCTTTGTTAAGCAGTTGCCATATCTATAAGGCATACGAGCGTCCGGATTCCATCGATGCGACGGGAATTTATCGTGATCCGGTTTCCGAGACTGATACATTAGCCTCTGCGGATACGACCAATATGGGAAACCTTCCTTGGAAGGAAGTTTTTCGTGATCCGAAGTTACAGGCGTTAATTGAGGAGGGATTAGCCAATAATGTAGATATGCAGGCAGCTGTTCTTCGGGTAGAGGAAGCGAAAGTATTGTTGACTTCCGCCCGTCTGTCTTTCTTGCCTTCTATTAATTTCGCTCCCCAAGGGACGATTACATCGATTGGAAATAGCGAATACGTAAAGGCTTACTCAACGCCTTTGGCCGCTAGCTGGGAGGTTGACCTATTCGGAAAGCTCTTGAACGCGAGCCGTGGCCAAAAAGCCTCCTACTTACAGAGCCAGTATTCAAGACAGGCCGTGCGCTCTCAATTGATCGGTGGTATAGCGAATACTTATTATACCTTGTTGATGCTTGATCGGCAGGTGGAAATTACCGCTAAGACGGTTGATATCTATAAAGAGAATGTTCGTGTCATGGAGGCTATGAAGATAGCGGGTATGGCTACCGAGGCTGCCGTGACGCAAATGCGTGCCGCTTACCATCAGGTTTCCGGCTCGTTGATCGAGCTGGAGAGCCAGGTGCGTAGCGTGGAAAACTCATTGTCCGTGTTATTGGCTAAGGCCCCTCAACAGATCGATCGGGGTACTTTGGAGGAACAAGTAATGCCGGAGGATATCATGGTGGGTGTACCTTTGCAATTGTTGGAGAATCGTCCGGACGTGAAGATCGCGGAGATGACACTTGCTAGTGCCTATTATACGACGAACAAAGCCCGTGCCGCTTTTTATCCGGGATTGAATATCACGGCGACAGCGGGCTGGACGAATGGTTCAGGCATCTCTGTCGCCAATCCGGGCCAATTTATGTTTCAAGCTTTGGCTTCGTTGGCCCAACCGATCTTCAACAATGGTAAGTTGGTCGCTAACTTGAAGGTATCGAAGGCAGAAGAGAAGATCGCTCAAATGAATTATCAGCAGACAATTCTGGAAGCAGGTAAGGAGGTGAGTGATGCTTTACATCAGTATGATGCCACGAGCAAGAAGCTTGTCCAAGATAGAGCGCAGATCGAGCAGCTAGAGAAAGCGGTGGCTTATACCAGCGCCTTGTTCCAGTCGGCTCAATCTACTTATTTGGAAATCCTTTCCGCACAGCAGAGCCTCTTGAGCGCTCAGTTGACGGAAGTATCCGACAATGTGCAACGTATGCAAGCGGTTGTCAGTTTATACAGTGCCATCGGTGGTGGTAGAGAATAATAACCTTTAAATGTAGTAAAGCTATGATTAGTCCATTAGCATATGTAGATTCAAGCGCAAAGATCGGGAAGAACGTTACGATTCATCCTTTTGCGTACATTGATAAGAACGTGGAGATCGGGGATGATTGCGAGATCATGCCTCATGCCAGCTTGATGAGCGGTACACGCATGGGAAATCGCAACCGTGTATTTAACGGAGCTGTTATCGCTGCTGAGCCTCAGGATTTCTTTTATAAGGGAGGTGATACGATCGCCGTAATCGGAGATGACAACGTGATTCGTGAGAATGTGGTGATTAACCGTTCCTCGACAGCGGAAGGACGTACTAGTATCGGTAATGGTAATTTCTTGCATGAGGGGGTACATGTTTCTCATGATACGCGGATCGGAAATCGTAGTGTATTCGGCTATGGTAGTAAGATTTCCGGAAATTGCATCTTGGAAGATTACGTGATCTTCGGAGGCAATGTGTTGATGAGCCAAGGATCCCGGGTTGGGGCTTGGGCGATGATTCAAACCGGCTGTCGTTTCCGTAAGGATATCCCTCCTTTTATCGTAGCGGCAAAGGAGCCTACCACGTATTATGGCGTGAACTCTTTCATCATGTCTCATGAGGGATTCAGTGAAAAGGTTATCAAGCACATCAGTCATGCGTACCGGATCATCTTCCAAGGAAACAGCAGCCTTACGGATGCCTTGTTAATGATCAAGGATCAGGTTCCGATGAGTAAGGAGATCCAACATATTATAGATTTCGTTGGTGAGTCTAAATTAGGTATTGTCAAATAAATACCAATAACAAACGATAGGTAAAAGCCGAAGGAAATCATTTCCTCCGGCTTTTTTTATATAATGGAAGGACGGTTTGGTTAATAATGTTTGTTAAATAATGGTAAACGTGCAGCATTTGTCTCTTTTTAAGTGTCTTACTAATAAGACAACACGCAATGAAATCCAATAAAGGAGGTTTAATATGAAAAAGTCATTTTTATTATATCTTATCATGTCTGTATTTCTCATCGGTTATTGCGCTTGCGATAATGATGAGGAAAATTTTGATACGGCTACTACCGGACAAGTGATCAAAGTCCCGGATGATATCAAATCTTTTAATTCAGTTACAAAAGAAATCGTTTTCGAGAAGAATATTTCTATCAAGCAAGACGTGCTAGGCAATGAGAAGGTTGAATTCCGGATAGCTGGAAACGGTCACTTCACGGTAGGCAGTATCTCTTCGATAAGTTCCGTTATCTATAATGCCCCAGTCTTATTAGGGGATTATCAGAGATATTATTTATATGATGGATATCCTGTTGTAGATGTTCTACAAAATGAGGTAAGTAACCAAGAGGAAAGGGACGAAAACATGCAAAAGATAGAGAAAGCTTGGAGCAACTTCCTGAAAGTATTGAATGAGGCTGGAAAGTTGAAGTAGTGATTACCGGTTTGGGATGAAACGAATAAACTTAGTGAAGCTCGTATTGAACTAGTGAAGGCTTTTCATATTCAAACAAAAACTGTACTTTTGTCATAAATGCTTTACCGTGATCTTTTGAAATAAATCAATGGAGATACGTATGTATCTTCAAAGATTGAAAAATACGAATATTATCTTCGTTCCGTCGTAACTGTCCGTATCCACATAAAAAGAAAGAGGCCAACCCCGAAGGACCAGCCTCTTTTATCGCTTTAATAGAAATTCAAATTAAAGTGCACCCACTTCTTTCAAAGCCTCGTTAGTCTTATGAACAGCGGCAGCGCTCTTAGCGAACAACTCTTTCTCTTCAGCTGTCAATTCCAACTCAACGATCTTCTCGATACCGTTCTTGCCAAGGATAACAGGAACACCGATGCAAAGATCAGATTCACCGTACTCACCTTCCAAGTAAACAGAGCAAGGAACCATCTTACCTTGGTTGTGAATGATAGACTCAACAACAAATGCTCCAGCAGCACCCGGTGCATACCAAGCAGAAGTACCTAACAATTTAGTTAATGTAGCGCCACCAACCATTGTGGAAGCAACAACCTCTTGCAATTTCTCTGCGCTTAACAATTTGCTAACAGGGATACCTTTGTAAGTAGCCAAGCGAGCCAACGGAATCATTGTAGTGTCACCGTGACCACCGATTACCATACCCTCAACCTCGTTAGCGTTACAGCCTAGAGCCTGAGATAAGAAATATTTGAAACGAGAGCTATCCAAAGCACCACCCATACCGATGATACGGTTCTTCGGCAAGCCTAAAGACTTCAATGACAAATAAGTCATTGTATCCATCGGGTTAGAGATAACTACCAAGATTGCGTTCGGAGAGTATTTCAAGATGTTTTGAGCTACGCTCTTAACGATACCAGCGTTAACACCGATCAGTTCTTCGCGAGTCATACCCGGTTTACGAGGAATACCAGAAGTGATAACTACAACGTCAGAGTTAGCTGTCTTCTCATAATCGTTTGTGCAACCTACAACCTTAGTATCGAAACCTAGCAATTGAGCGGTCTGCATCATATCCATCGCTTTACCTTCGGATACGCCTTCCTTTACGTCTAGCATTACAACTTCGTCTGCCACTTCATTGAAGGCAAGAACATTTGCGCAAGTAGCGCCTACATTTCCGGCACCAACAACTGTTACTTTTGACATAATAAATAAGTTTTAGTATGTTATTACTTAATAATACGCTATGTTTTTTAACGATGGCAAAGGTACAATCTATTACGGAATAAAGAAATATTTCCGTATATATTTTTGAGGGACATTATTAAATATCGCTAAAGCCTTGTCGAGGCTTCTTGACAACTTGGTACGCTTTTATTTTTAAGATCTTGAGGAAATGTTGTATCTTGGGTGCGAACAAAACTTAACCGAGGGAAGTTTTATTTACATGGGTTATTAATCTTAAATCCAACGTACTTATGAAAGTTCTTATATATATCCGAAAAGTCCTGTTTTTGTTTCTGTGCGGGGCCTTGTCTTTCTCTTACGGCTACGGTCAGGAGCTGCCGCTTCTGCCGGATACGATCAAGCCTCTCTTGTCGGACTCCAATTTGATAGATGAGTTGATCACTGTCGGATATGCTACGGGCAATCGTAGTACTTTATCCGGTTCCGTAAACCGGGTGAATGAAGGGGGGATGAATGAGGGACTGATCTCTACACCCTTGGACGCTCTTCGGGGAAGGGTGTCCGGCGTTAGTATCCCGGTTGGAGGAAATAGCGCCGCTGCCTTGGCTGCCGTCCGGGTCCGGGGTACAACTTCCTTAACGGGAGGTAATGATCCGTTGGTGATTATTGATGGGGTTTTTGCCGATCTTAATTTGCTTAGCTCGATCTATCCGGCGGATATCGAGAACTTCACGATCTTGAAAGATGCCTCTGAGACTGCTCAATATGGTTCTCGTGGTGCTTCCGGTGTTATCGAGGTAACGACAAAGAAAGGGCGGCAGGGAGCTTTTAGTATCAGTTATGATGGGAGTTTCGGTGTGGAGGCGGCTTATAAAAGTTTGGATATGTTATCGGCGAATGGTTTCCGGAAACTGGCGGAGGAACGTAATATCGGTATTTTAGATTTAGGGAATAATACGGACTTTCAGGATGAGATCACCCGGTTAGGGTTGGTGCAGAATCATCATATCGCTTTTGGGGGTGGTTCGGAGACTTCCAGTTATCGTGCCTCCTTGGGATTTGTGGAAAGGGAAGGGGTTATCCGAAATACGAACTCACGTAATTTTACGACCAAGTTGAATATTACGCAGCATGCGTTCAATGATCTTCTGGTCTTTGATTTAGGCATATTTGGTTCCTTGCTGAAAAATGCTTATTTAAATGATGTACAGAAGATGTTCTATTCCGCCGCTACTTTCAACCCGACATTTCCGAATCATAAGAATATGGAGACGGGTAGCTGGGATCAAATAACCAACGCTAGCCAGATCACGAATCCTTTGGCTTGGTTGGAGGTGAAGGATGATGATTCGAATGCTCATATAAATACGCACTTAAAACTGGTTTTTAACTTGAGTAAGCATTTAATGTTTACGGCTTTCGGTTCGTATACCTATAATGTGGTAGATAACGCCCAATACCTCCCTACTTCGGTTTGGGCACATGGGCAGGCTTATCGGGGGGAGCGGAAAACAGAATCTTTATTGGGAGATTTCATGTTGGCCTATAAAAAAGACTTTGGTTTGCATCAGCTAAATGTATTGGGATTGGCGGAAGCTCAGAAAATGATAACGAGAGGTTTTTATACGACTGCGACGAATTTCAGTACCGATCGTTTTGGTTATGATAATTTACAGGCAGGTGCGGTACGTTTATGGGAGGGGACCGGTTCTTACTATGAGGCTCCTCATCTAGCATCTTTCCTTGGACGTGTGAATTATATTTATGATGGAAAGTATATCGCTACCGTGAATGCTCGAGCGGATGCCTCCTCGAAAGTGGGGGCCAATAATAAATGGGGATTTTTCCCTTCGGCTTCTGTCGCTTGGGTGTTGACCGAAGAGGAGTTTATGGAAGGTATCTCGTGGGTAAGGAATTTAAAGATTCGTTTGGGATATGGCCTTTCCGGTAATCAAGACGCGATCGATTCTTACAATTCTTTGCGATTGATGAAGCCTAATGGGGTTGTTTCCGTAAATGGTGCGCCCACCGTTACCTTGGGTACGATCCGTAATGCGAATCCGGACTTGAAATGGGAGGTAAAACGTACGTTCAATGCCGGTATCGATGCCGGGTTTTTCGACAATCGTTTTATTCTCGCCGTAGATTATTATAATTCCAAGACGGATGATATGTTGTATTTATACGATGTAAGCGTTCCGCCTTTCGCTTATAATAAAATGTTGGCGAATCTGGGGTCGATGCGGAATAGTGGTGTGGAATTGGGTATTGGCGTCACACCCTTGCGTACGAAAGATATGGAATTGAATATAAACGTAAACGTAACTTTCCAACGGAATAAATTGCTCTCCTTGAGCGGTTACTATAAAGGGGAATATATGTCCGCCCCGGAATATACCAGCATCTCGGATTTAAATGGGGCTGGTTTCCATGGAGGGTATAATCATATCGTTTATCAAATGGTCGGACAGCCTTTGGGGGTTTTTTATTTACCGAAATGTACAGGTTTGGTTTCCGACGGGAATGGTGGCTATAAGTATGAGATTGAGGACTTGAACGGGAACGGGGTGAGTTTGGAGGATGGTGAGGATCGTTATATTGCGGGACAAGCCATGCCGAAAACACTTTTAGGCTCTAATATCAGTTTCCGATATAAACAATTCGATCTATCAGTACAGATTAACGGAGCCTTTGGGCATAAGATTTATAATGGAACATCGCTAACTTATATGAATATGGATATATTCCCGGATTATAACGTGTTGCGAGAAGCTCCATCCCTGAATATTCAAGATCAGACGGCTACGGATTATTGGTTGGAGAAAGGGGATTATATCAATTTTGATTATTTGACGTTGGGTTGGAACGTGCCTCTGGGTAATTTAAGGAAATATGTAAGAAACGTACGGCTTTCGGTTTCCGTAAATAATTTGGCGACAATTACAGGTTATTCGGGATTGACTCCGATGATAAATAGCTCTATCGTAAATAATACGTTAGGTATAGACGATAAGCGATCTTATCCGGTGGTTCGTTCCTATACGATGGGGTTGAGTTTTAATTTTTAAAAAGATGTTCGTATGAGAAAGCTTTCTATTTTATCCTATATATTTGCGGGTTTGATGTTATCGTCGTGCGATGGCTATCTGAAAGAGGACCCTCGTGATCAGCTTTATCCGGAGGATGCGTACGATACCCCGCAGAATGTCTATCTGAATACGGTTGCTTCCTTATATAATTATATCGGAGGTTATAGCGATAGCCAAGGATTGCAGGGAACGTACCGGGGTGTCTACGACTTGAATACCTTTACGACTGACGAGGCCATGCTCCCGACTCGTGGCGGCGACTGGTATGACGGTGGTTTCTGGCAAGGTCTCTTCTTGCATAAGTGGGGAACGAATAGTGACGCTATCCAAGCTACTTGGGAATATCTGTATAAAGTAATCGTATTAAGCAATCAATCTTTAGAGATATTAGGCGAGTTGCGGCAAAAAACGGATTATAACGATTTAGATCGGTATGAGGCGGAGGTTCGTGCCTTGCGTGCGATGTATTATTATTATTTAGTCGATATGTTTGGCCGTGTCCCTCTTATCGTTTCTTCTTCCATTCCGGTGAAAGACGTGCGGCAGAGTGACCGGAAAGAGGTCTTTGATTTTGTTGTAAAAGAATTACAAGAATCCCTTTTGTTATTGAGTACGGCGCATAGTAATTCGCCCGGCGATTATTATGGAAGGATTACGAGACCGGTTGTTTATTTTTTATTGGCGAAGTTGGCCTTAAACGCAGAAGTGTTTACGGATAACGACTGGACGGATGGTCTGCGTCCGAATGGACGGGAAATCTATTTTAGGGTAGGCGAGAGGAAGTTGAACGCTTGGCAAACGGTTGTGGCGTACTGTGATTCAATAACGGACTTAAACTATAGCTTATCTCCGAACTATGCGGATAATTTTTCTGTATTTAATGAATCGTCCGGAGAGAATATTTTCACGATTCCGATGGATAAGAACTTATATACGAACCAAATGCAATATCTTTTCCGCTCCCGTCACTATAATCATGCCAAAGCATATGGATTGGGGGGAGAGAACGGTTCTTGCGCTACGATAGAGGCCCTTCGGGTATTTGCGTATGGGACGGACTCGGTCGATACCCGGTTTTATGAGAATTATTACGCCGATACGATGTTTGACCTCAATGGTGATACGATTCGGTTAGATAATGGGACTCCTTTGGTGTATTTACCTCTAGAAGTTAAGTTGGATTTGTCTAGGTTGCCTGCCGAGAAAACGGCGGGTGCCCGCATGAAGAAATACGAGATCGATAAGATGGGAACGAAAGATGGAAAGCTATCGGATAATGATATCGTATTATTCCGTTATGCGGATGTCTTATTAATGAGATCGGAAGCGAAAGTTCGTAATGGAGAGAATGGGGATGAAGAGTTGAATGCCGTTCGTTTCCGTGTGGGAATGTTACCTCGTGAGGCGACATTAGAAAATATTTTGGCTGAGCGTCAACTGGAATTGGCTTGGGAAGGCTGGAGGAGGCAGGATTTGGTACGTTTTGGAAAGTTTACCCGCCCTTATACGGATCGCCCTCAATTGCCCGATGAATCGAATGGCTATACCACCGTTTTCCCAATTCCCGATAAAGTCCGTTCCTTGAATCCTAATTTGATACAGAATCCGGGATATTAGTAGATTTGGATTGTATTTATCAATTATGTAATAATTTGGAATATAGGAAGATTTTATTTTTCTTTGTGTAAAAAGTAAAACGTTTGTCTATGAGATCGCAAAAAGAGTGTATAGAATTGCTACGTGGCTATTTTCAAAATAAGGCTAAAGATTATGGCATTGTTCGTATGGCCCTTTTTGGTTCAGTCGTGCGAAATGAACAAACAGAGGAGAGTGACGTAGATATTGCTTACGAAGGGGAAGCTAATCTATTATTACGTAGCCGAATGAAACAAGAGTTAGAGTCTTTGTTTGGATGTAGAGTCGATATCATTCGTCTTCGCAAACAACTTGTTGATAGTGTATTTGGACAAAATATCGAAAATGATTTGATTTATGTTTGATAAGGTACGGATTGGCTCATTGTTAGATCGAATAGAAAATTCGATTCTCTTAATACAGAGTAAATCGGGGGAGATAAATTGTCCGGATGATTTCCTTTTGAGTCAAGATGGTATGTTCATTTTAAGTGGCATCTGTATGCAGTTGGTTTTTATTGGAGAAAGTGTCAAGACTATTGATAATAAAACTAATCATAGTTATTTAATAAAATATACAGATATACCTTGGACTGCTATTATGGGATTAAGGGATATTATAGCTCATGAGTATCATCGTATTGATGAGGAAGAGATCTTTGCGGTTGTGAATAAAGACTTAATTTCTCTTTTGAAAATAATTCGGCAAATGAAAATGGATTTAGAGACAATAAATTAAGGGTGAAAATAATATTCAATTTCTCACCCTTAATATCTATTTTACTCTATATACAATACCAATCCCTTTAAATATTCACCTTCCGGATGGTAGATATTCACCGGATGGTCTGCGGGTTGGGTTAATTGATGCAAGATACGAACGCTACGGCCGGATTGGGCGGCGGCGCTAAATACAGCTAAACGGAAGTTTTCCTTGCTGACAACCTGTGAGCAGGAGAAGGTAAACAAGATTCCTCCCGGCTTGATCTTCTCGAAAGCGATCGCGTTTAATTTGCGATACCCTTGTAAGGCGTTACGTAGTACATTCTTATGTTTAGCGAACGCAGGAGGGTCCAATATGATTAAATCATAATTACTTCCCATTTTTTCCAAATACTTAAACGCGTCTTCCGCATATGCCTCATGACGGGGATCTCCCGGGAAATTCAACTCGACATTCTTTTTCGTCAAAGAAATCGCTTTCGCCGAGCTATCTACGGAATGAACCACCTTAGCGCCTCCTCTCATCGCATAGAAAGAGAAACCGCCCGTATAACAGAACATATTCAATACGGAGCGATCTTTTGCGTAATGTTCCAATAA
Organism: Parabacteroides sp. Y3-G-102; assembly: GCF_023656845.1. Classification (NCBI taxonomy): domain Bacteria; kingdom Pseudomonadati; phylum Bacteroidota; class Bacteroidia; order Bacteroidales; family Tannerellaceae; genus Parabacteroides; species Parabacteroides sp. Y3-G-102. The sequence goes on from NZ_JAMOKU010000022.1 coordinate 23,487, forward strand.
AGAGCGATTCTCCCGTTGATCCACGAAGAAACCTGTCTTTTGGCCTTTCTGCCAGTCTACACAGAATTTCAGTCCGTTTTCTATAGCGATATCTTCCACTTCGCCTCCGAATAAGTAACCATCTTCGCTACCTAAATTCGCTTTATAAGGTAAAGTCGCTTCCGATTTATAGTAGATGTTTTGTAAAGTATCGCCCAATACCGCTTTCAAAGCCTCCGCGATCTGATGACGGGCATAATGCATTCCTACCGAATGTGCTTGCATAACCGCCGTATGCGCATACATATCGATCACCAATCCCGGTAAGTTATCGCCTTCACCGTGAATCAGGCGGAACGTATTATTATTTTCTACCCCAGCCAGCCGCAAGGTCTTTCTGAGTTCGTAAGCGATACGGATACGTTCAACCCAAAAAGCATCGTCGATGGCGATTGGGGTGAAAGATAACACACGTACGGCGATACTGCCGATTTGGTAATGGCCGATCGCCAAAAAACGCTGGTTCGCTCCGTATACCTCTACCAAGTCACCCTCTTCCGGATCGCCTTCAACAGATTGGATCGCTCCGGAAAATACCCATGGATGGAAACGCAATAGCGATTCTTCTTTCTTAGGCTTGAGAAAAACTTTACAATACTCCATTTATGCTTGATTCAATAAATTATATATTCTTAGGCAGGCCCAAGCATCGAGGGCCGCATATTTCTTTTGTGAGTCTGTCAATACATCCGCCTCCCAATTCGTGAGGCGTTGTCCTTTTGATATCTTTTTTTGGAAAAGTATCGCATATATCTTTTGCAGGCTGGCATCCTCGATGCCGAACTGGCCTACGTAATTCTGTAAATCAAGGAAATTGGCGGGTTCTATATCCGAACGCTTCCGTATCGCCCCGAAATCATCCCGTAAAGATAACCCGATCTTTAAGGTCGAACTGCTTTTCAGGAATTTCTCCAGAGATTCCGGTATACCGATATGATTCAAGCGGAACAAGAAACAAGTATCATCCGTTGATATCTGCATCAATGAGATCTTGTAACGCTGTCCCTTCTTAAAGCTGGGACGGGTCTCCGTGTCAAAACCGACGATCGGAAAACGCAGCAAGTACTCTACGGCCTTGTCTGCCTCCTCTTTACTAAGGATCGTAATGATACGTCCCTTGAATTCCTCTACGGTAAGTTTCGCTATTTCCTCTTTAGCAATTGTATGTATAAATTGTTGTATCATTCTTCCTCTTCATTCTTTTCCAAATCCTCATCACCACTGTAACGCACAGCGTGCAACGCTTTCAAGGCATTCAATAATTGCTGTCCCCAGTATTCTTGGAAGTTCGTGCGGCACAAAGCGATAGCCTCTTGCATAACTTCCTCGTTTCCTTGACGGAATAAAGATACGAAATTTCCTGTATCTTGATAGACATCAGCCAAGTTCTCGGAAATAAATGCTGCGATAGGAGTATCGCTATACCGCATATCCGCATGAAATGTTTCCAGATAGGAATCTCGTTCGCCAAGCAAACCGGCTATCCGTGAACGAACCGACTCGTACATGTCTTCTGAAACGGAAAGCTCGAGTTCGGTTTCCTCTTCAGATTCCACTTCGGGCAACAGGCTGGCCTTTAAGTATAATAGAGGCAGGAGTTTTGTCGCCTTATCTACGAAGTCGAAAAGCCCGGTATTTCCGGCGGTCTCAACAAAGGTACAATATTCCAGTGCTACCGTAACAAATTCTAGCGTGTTGCGCTCGTATATCGGATTTTCTTCTTTTTCCATGTGCCTGTTCGTCTAATCATTCTTGATAACAATTCGCAAAAATACAACAAAAATCCGTTTTTTTCGTGATAAAGTCCCGAATATTCTTTTTAGTCGGGGATTGCTCTCCTATATATTTCCTGTTTTATTATTTTTGTGCAATTAATAGAAGGAATGTTAATGATAGACTAATGTTGGATATACTAATTAGGATAAAAAAACCGATCGAGTTATGAGTTCATGTGGAAAGAATGAGAACCCTCAAGAGATGAATCGCCGTAAATTCTTGAAGGTATTTGGGGGTGGGGCTGTCGCCTCTTCGGCGGCGCTTTACGGTTGCGCTCCCAAGAATGAGCCGGGGGCGGCTGTGGCGTTAGGTGAGGTTCCTACCGATAAAATGACCTATCGCCAACATCCTACGAATGGCGATAAGGTTTCTATTTTAGGATATGGTTGTATGCGTTGGCCCTTGAAACAAGGATCGGACGGTAAAGACCAGATTGATCAAGAAGCCGTGAATCGTTTAGTGGATTATGCGATAGAACATGGGGTGAATTACTTTGATACTTCTCCTGTTTATGTACAAGGTATGTCCGAGAAAGCGACCGGTATCGCATTGGCACGCCATCCTAGGAACTCCTATTATTTGGCCACTAAACTGTCAAACTTCCAGAACTATACGAGAGAAAACTCGTTGGCGATGTATCGGCAGTCGTTCCGTGATTTGCAAACCGATTATCTGGATTATTATTTGCTTCACTCTATCGGTGGGGGGAATGGTATCGAGCTTTTCAATGACCGCTATATAAATAATGGAATGCTTGATTTCTTGGTGAAAGAACGGGAAGCGGGACGTATCCGTAACCTAGGTTGGTCTTTTCATGGGGATGTAAAAGTGTTTGATTATGTGTTGGATATGGGCGTGAAATGGGATTTCGTTCAGATCCAGCTGAATTATCTGGACTGGAAACATGCCTCGGGACGTAACGTAAACGCTGATTATCTGTATGGCGAATTAGAGAAGCGAGGTATTCCGGCGGTTATCATGGAACCGCTATTAGGAGGTCGCTTATCGAATGTTCCGGATCATATCGTTGCTCGTTTGAAACAGCAACGGCCTGAGAATAGCGTGGCTTCATGGGCTTTTCGTTTCGCCGGCTCTCCGGATGGGGTCTTGACGGTGTTAAGCGGCATGACGTATATGGAGCATTTGCAAGATAATATCCGTACCTATTCCCCGCTTATCCCGGTAACGGACGAGGAGAAAGACTTTTTGGAAGAGACGGCTCAGCTTATGATGAAATATCCGACAATACCTTGCAATGATTGCAAATATTGTATGCCTTGTCCATATGCATTGGATATTCCGGGTATTCTCTTACATTATAATAAATGTGTGAACGAAGGAAATGTTCCGAAAAGCGCACAAGACGAAAATTACGCGAAAGCTCGTCGTGCCTTCTTAGTCGGTTATGACCGGAGTGTCCCAAAGTTGCGTCAAGCGAACCATTGTACAGGGTGTGAGCAATGTAATCCTCATTGTCCGCAGGGTATTGATATCCCCAAAGAGATGCAGCGTATCGATAAATTCGTGGAAGAGTTGAAAGTGAATGGTTAACCTTTAAACAAATGGAAAATTATGTTACGAAAAATAAGAATATTCGCCGCCACCTTTTGCTTTGTGCTGATAACCCTGTTATTTCTTGATTTCACGGGTACGATTCACGCTTGGTTCGGATGGTTGGCAAAGATACAGTTTTGGCCTGCGTTGTTGGCTTTGAATGTCGGTGTTGTGGTAGGGTTGGTAATCTTGACTCTTTTATTGGGGCGTGTATATTGCTCCGTTATCTGCCCTTTAGGGGTATTGCAAGATATCATTTCGTGGTTTGCTAGTAAACGGAAGAAATACCGCTTTTCCTATTCTCCCGCATTGAAGTGGGTGCGTTATGGAACCTTGGTTATTTTTATATTGGCTTGTATCGCTGGTATCGGTTCCTTGGTAGCGTTGATTTCGCCTTATAGCGCTTATGGGCGTATCGCTTCTAATTTATTTGCGCCAATCTATCAAGAGGGCAACAATTTATTGGCCTATTTCGCGGAACGTATGGATAGTTACGCATTCTATTCGGTGGACGTATGGGTGCGTAGTCTGGCTACGATGGGAATCGCTATTCTGAGCTTTGTCATATTAGCGATTTTAGCTTGGAGAAATGGACGTACGTATTGTAATACGATCTGTCCGGTAGGTACGGTTCTCGGTTTTTTGTCGAAGTATGCTTTACTTAAACCTCGCATTAATACAGATAAATGTAATGGTTGCGGATTATGCGCACGTAAATGCAAGGCTTCCTGTATCGATTCTAAGAATCATGCGATCGATTATAGCCGTTGCGTGACTTGTATGGACTGTTTGGATAATTGCCGTCAAGGTGCGATTTCGTATACGAGGGCACGCAAGGCTGATAAAGCTACTTCGGTAAAAGAATCCTTAACGAAGGACACTACGGATGTTTCCCGCCGTCGAGCCTTGTCAGCTACGGCATTGGTAGCCATGTCTTCCGTTTTGCATGCCCAGCAGAAAAAACTGGAGGATTATGTGGAGATGAAGAAAGACGGAGGCTTTGCGCCGATTAAAGAACGTAAAGAGCCGAATCGTTTGGCGTCATTGGTTCCTCCCGGAGCCTTGAGTATCGGGAATCTGGCCCAACATTGCACGGGGTGCCAGCTTTGTGTATCTGTCTGCGAGAATCATGTCCTGCGTCCGTCTACGGATCTGATGAGACTGATGCAGCCGGAGATGGCATTCGATAGAGGGTATTGCCGTCCGGAATGTGTGAAATGTTCGGAGGTCTGCCCGACGGGAGCGATCAAACCTATTACGAGAGAAGATAAATCTGCTATACAGATCGGTCATGCCGTATGGGTAAGAGATCTTTGTATTGTCAATACGGACGGTATGAGTTGTGGTAATTGTGAACGCCATTGCCCGACAAAATCGATCCAGATGGTGGCGAAAGATCCGGCAGATCCAAAGTCGTTAAAGATCCCGGTGATCAATACGGAAACTTGTATTGGTTGTGGTGCTTGCGAGCATCTTTGTCCATCTCGTCCTTATAGCGCGATCTATGTGGAAGGGCATGAGATGCACAGATCTATTTAATGCCGTTAAAATCTATCCCTAAAAACATGTACGTGTTTCCGAGAAAACATGTACATGTTTTTCAGAAAACACGTACGTCTTTTTTTCAAAGGTTCGTCAGACTCGATTTTTCTATGTACATTTGCGTGTTATAAAAGAATTATTGAGAAACTATTTATGGCAAAGAAGACAACAACAACGAAGCAAAATCATACAGAGCCGAGCTGGTTCGCAGCCTTGAAGACTTTTTTTACAAATGAACGGACCCGTTTCATTACAGGTTTGATTATCTCTATACTAACCATTTACGTAGGGCTTGCCTTGATTTCGTTTTTCTTTACAGGAGCCGCCGATCAAAGTAAAATAGAGAATGTTCCTTTAGGGGATTTGTTGACCAATCGAGGATCGGTAGAGAATTGGACGGGCGTACGCGGGGCGTATTTGTCTGATCTGTTGATGAATCGTTGGTTCGGTATCTCTTCTTTTATGATCCTCTTTTTCTTGGGATCGGTTGGGGCGAAACTCATGAACTTAAATAAAGTATCCTTGTTGAGGCGTTTTTTGTTTAGCGCTTCGGCGTTGATCTGGGGATCTGTGTTTTTTGCTTTTATATTTATCAAGGGATATGAGGATACGTTTATTTATCTAGGCGGTCAACACGGATATTACATCTCGGAGATGTTTATTACCAATATCGGAATCCCCGGTACGATCTTGCTTTTATTAGGCTCATTCTTAATCATCGCTATTTTTACCAGTAAGAAGACAATTCCGTTCTTGCAGCGTATGTTCTCTTTAGGTTGGGTGAAAAATCGTTTGAAACGTGAAGGCCGAGAAGATGAGGTTGAAGTGGATCAGACGGAAAAAGAGGATATTGTAATTCCTCGCTCTAAGCCTGTCGTAGAGCAACCGGATGAACAACCGGAAATGGATGATTACGAAGAGTTTGATACGGAGGCTGAATTGTTGAAGGCCGAAGCGAAAGAAAACCGTAAAACAGTACCAGAATATGAGGAGGAAGAGGTCGCTGCTGCTGATGATTTAGTCGTTACGATCGCAAAAGGTGACGATGATCCGATAAACGAAAAGACAGAGGAGATAAATACCCCGGAATTAGGGGATGAGGAGGATGCCGGATTCACGGTGGAAGTTGCCGCTGGTAATGATGAGACCTACGATGCCTCGGCCTTGGGTACGTATGATCCCCGTTTGGATCTTTCCCGTTATGTATTCCCTACCTTGGACTTGCTGAAAGCGTATGATAGTGGGAGCATGGAGATCAATCGGGACGAATTGGCGGAAAACCAACGCTTGATCAAGCAAGCCTTGGAAGATTTCAATATAAAGATCGCTTCGATCAAAGCGACAGTCGGACCTACGGTTACGCTTTATGAGATTGTACCCGAGGCGGGTGTCCGTATTTCTAAGATCAAGAACTTGGAGGATGATATCGCCTTGAGTTTATCCGCTTTGCAGATCCGTATTATCGCCCCGATGCCCGGAAAGGGAACGATCGGTATCGAGGTGCCGAATAAGAATCCTCAGACGGTATCGATGCAATCTGTTATCGCTTCACGCCGATTCATTGAGGGTAAGTATGAGTTGCCTGTGGCGATGGGTAAGACGATTACGAACGAGGTGTTCATGTTCGATCTTTGTAAGACACCGCATCTATTGGTAGCCGGTGCTACGGGACAAGGTAAGTCTGTCGGTCTAAATGCGATCATCACTTCCTTATTATATAAGAAGCATCCATCGGAGTTGAAATTCGTGATGGTAGACCCGAAAATGGTTGAGTTTAGTATCTATTCCAAGATAGAACGTCATTATCTGGCGAAACTTCCGAATGCGGAGAAGCCGATCGTTACGGAGCCAGCTGACGCTGTCGCTACATTGAACTCGTTGGTGATCGAGATGGAAGACCGGTACCGTTTACTGGTGAACGCGAATGTTCGTAATATAAAGGAATACAACGCTAAGTTTATCGAACGGCGGTTGAACCCGCAGAAGGGACATCGCTTCTTACCCTATATCGTGGCAGTGGTGGATGAGTTTGCCGACTTGATCGCAGTGGCCGGACGTGAGATCGAGTTGCCTATCTCTCGTATTGCGGCGAAGGCCCGTGCGGTAGGTATCCATATGATCTTGGCTACGCAACGCCCGGATACAAAGGTGATTACCGGTACGATCAAGAGTAACTTTCCGAGCCGTATTGCCTTTAAGGTTGCTTCTATGATCGATTCACGTACGATTCTGGATGCTCCGGGCGCTAACCGTTTGATCGGACGGGGCGATATGTTGATTGTCGTGGCGGGACAAGAGCCGGTTCGTGTGCAGTGCGCTTTCGTAGATACGCCTGAGGTTGAGGATATCGTGGATTATATCGGTGAGCAGACTGGTTTCCAAACCGCTTATTTGCTTCCGGACTATGTGCCGGAAGGTGGGGAGGCATCAACTTCGGGAGCAGTCGATTTATCAGATCGAGATCCCTTATTTGACGAGGCGGCTCGTTTGATCGTGATTCAGCAACAAGGTTCTACTTCTTTGATCCAGCGTAAATTCGCTATCGGTTATAATCGTGCCGGACGTTTGATGGATCAATTGGAGGCTGCCGGTATTGTTGGCCCGTTTGAGGGAAGTAAGGCCCGTCAAGTATTGGTGCAAGATGAGTATTCGTTGGAGCAAGTATTAAATGCTTTGAAATAAATATGAGAAGAGAACATAAAATAAGAGTGTGGCGGTGTATCGCGTTTGTCGGATTATTCTTGTGCTTCCTGTTGGGGTTAGGAGTGGGGGCGCATGCCCAGAATGCGAATGATATCTTGGGGAAGGCGGCCGCTGCTTATGAGAATTCGAACGGGATAAGCGCTTCTTTTACGATGTTTACCCGTTCTGCCGGTCAGAATGCGGGAGAGAGTTTTGAGGGAACCATCCAGATGAAAGGTGATAAGTTTACATTAGTCACGCCGGATGCGCTTACTTGGTTTAATGGTACGACGCAATGGACGTATGTGGAACGGAACGAAGAGGTGAACGTGACGAATCCTACGGGAGAGGAGTTACAATTCACGAATCCTGCTCTTTTATTAAATAGTTATAAGAAAGGATTCACGGCAACATATAAAGGCGAGAGTACGGCACCGAACGGAAAAGCCGCTTACGATGTGGAATTGACACCGAAGAAAAAAGGGGATATCGTGAAAGTGGAGTTGCAAATCGAGAAATATTCAAATTTCCCGGCTCGTATCACGGTTACTTCTAAAAACGGCGTTAGCAGTACGATCCAGATCAGCCAATTGAAAACAGGTATAAACCAACCGGATCGTTTTTTTGTTTTTAACGAAGGGGATTATCCGGACGTAGAGGTGATAGACCTTCGATAATAGAGAATTGAAAATTGATAATTAATACTTAGATACTATGAGCGATTCAGTGAATGAGAAAGTACGTTGCCTTATTATAGGCTCGGGTCCAGCAGGTTATACGGCAGCGATTTATGCTTCCCGTGCAAATTTATCTCCGGTGCTTTATGAAGGAATACAGCCGGGGGGACAATTAACAACAACTACGGAGGTGGAGAATTTCCCGGGATATCCGGACGGTATAACCGGTCCTGAGTTAATGGAAGATTTAAAAAAACAAGCCGTCCGTTTTGGTGCGGATATCCGTTTCGGCATCGCTACAGCCGCTGATTTGGGCGAGGCCCCTTATAAAATTACGATTGATGGTGAGAAAGTGATCGAGACGGAGACTTTGATTATCGCTACGGGTGCTTCCGCAAAGTATCTGGGTCTTCCGGATGAGCATAAATATGCGGGTATGGGTGTATCCGCTTGCGCTACTTGCGATGGTTTCTTCTATCGTAAAAAGACGGTAGCGGTAGTGGGTGGTGGAGATACTGCCTGTGAGGAAGCGATTTACTTGGCTGGTTTGGCGAAGCAGGTTTACTTGATCGTGCGTAAACCCTATTTGCGTGCTTCAAAAGTAATGCAAGAACGTGTCTTCAAGACTCCGAATATCACGGTACTTTTCGAACATAATACCTTAGGTTTGTATGGAGAGAATGGCGTGGAGGGTGCTCATTTGGTAAAACGTATGGGAGAGCCGGATGAGGAGAAAGTGGATATCGCCATCGATGGTTTCTTCTTGGCGATTGGTCATAAACCCAATTCGGACATCTTCAAGCCATGGGTAGATACGGATGAGGTTGGTTATATTGTGACGGTTCCGGGAACTCCCCGCACGAAAGTTCCGGGTGTATTTGCCGCCGGAGATGTCGCTGATCCCCATTATCGTCAAGCTATTACCGCTGCGGGAAGTGGTTGTAAGGCAGCTATTGAGGCCGAACGTTATTTATCAGAGATCGGAAAATAATCCGTGGGAGGAGGGTGTGCCATATCATAAATTATGACACACTGTCCTCTTGCCTTGAAATACAAGTTTACCATGAATTTAAAATCTACTCTTCTTTTGCTACTTTGCCTGATGATGGCAGGAATGGTAGCGGCAAAGGATAATACGAAAGTGATAGCCCATCGGGGGTATTGGAAAACGGAGGGCTCTGCCCAGAACTCTATCCGCTCTTTGGAACGTGCTAGCGAAATTGGTGCCTATGGCTCGGAATTCGACGTGCATCTTACAGCAGACAATGTGTTGGTTGTCTACCACGATAATGATATCCAAGGAAAACATATCCAATCTTGTACATACGATGAATTGAAAGATTTGCAATTGAGCAACGGCGAAAAGCTCCCTACTTTAGAGCAATATTTGAAACGTGCGAAGAAATTGAAGAATGTCCGGTTAATTTTAGAACTGAAAGCTCATGAGACCCCGGAACGCAACCGTGAGGCTGCTAAAGCTGTTGTAGATATGGTGAAGCGTATGAAATTAGCGAAACGTACGGATTACATATCTTTTAATATGGATGCTTGTAAAGAATTTATCCGTCTATGTCCGAAATCTGAGGTTTCTTATCTGAATGGAGAATTATCCCCGATGGAATTGAAAGAGCTTGGTTTTACAGGATTAGACTACCATTATAAAGTCTTGCAATCTCATCCGGATTGGGTGAAGGATTGTAAAGTCCTAGGCATGACTTCGAATGTCTGGACCGTAGATGACCCTAAATTAATGGAAGAGATGATCGATCTGGGAGTCGATTTTATTACGACTGATTTACCGGAAGAGACTCAAAAAATACTACATTCGCAGGCTCAATAAGGCATTATAAAGATGAGAAAGTTTTGTCTGTCGCTTATCCTGTCGCTGGCTTTACCCGTTTTTTGTCTGTTACAAGCGGTAGAGCCTCCCAAAAAGGAAATTCGTGCGGTTTGGTTGACTACGGTTTATGGTCTGGATTGGCCTCATAAACCGGCTACTACCGAGGCGGGACGAAAAGCCCAGCAACAGGCATTGCTTGATATCTTGGACCGGCTTCAAGAAGCGAATTTTAATATGGTCTTCATTCAGGCTCGCTTGAGGGGAGACGTGATTTATCGTTCGGCTATCGAACCGGCCACTAAGACATTCTCTGGTAAGTATGGGGTATTACCGGGATATGATCCGCTCGCTTTTGTCGTTGATGAATGCCATAAGCGGGGAATGGAATGCCATGCGTGGTTCGTGACTTTCCCGTTGGGAACGGAAAAAAGCGTGAAGGAGCAAGGAAAGCTTTCCGTGGTTAAAAAGAAACCAAAACTCTGCAAACGGCATAATGGAGAGTGGTATTTGGACCCCGGCGTACCGGAGACCGCTGATTATATCTTATCCTTAGTCAAGGAGATCGTGAATGGCTACGATATAGATGGCATCCATTTTGATTATATCCGCTATCCCGAAGAGGCGAAAACATTCCCGGATAAAGCGCTGTATAATAGATCCGGTAAGAAAAAGTCTCTGGCAGACTGGCGTAGGGAGAATATCAACCGGATGGTTTACCGTATTTACGATTGGGTAAAGCAAACGAAACCTTGGGTGCAGGTTAGCAGTTCGCCACTCGGGAAATATAATCGTATTGAACGGGTACCTAACGCGGGTTGGACCGCTTACGAAAGTGTCTTCCAAGACCCGAAGATATGGATGCAACAAGGTAAACAAGATATGATTGTTCCGATGATGTATTACCTGCATAAGAATTTCTTTCCTTTCGTGGATAATTGGGTGGATAATTGTAACGGGCGTTTGGTCGTACCCGGCTTGGGAGCTTATCGGATGGACAAGAGTGAGGCGGACTGGGCCGTGAATGATATAACGGACCAGATCGATTATAGCCGTTATTACGGAGGAGCCGGCTGTGCGTTCTTTCGTTGTGGAAATGTCCTGTATAATGATAAGGGACTCTATAAAGAGTTGAGAGACAATTACTATAAATATCCGGCCCAATTGCCTCCATTGACTTGGCTGAATGATTCGGTACCTGCCGCACCGGAGGGGATCAAAGTGGAACGTTTGGACGATGAGTTGCACTTAACTTGGGAGAAACCTGTGTCGGAAAAGCAGGACTTAACTTATACCGTTTATTATTCATTGACGGATTCGATCGACACGGCTTCGGCAAAATCCATATTAGCTACGAATATTTATGGCAACGAGCTTTTTCTTCCTATCGATGTAGAGTCTGAACGTGGGTATACATTTTCTGTAACGGCTTCCACCCGTTACCGGATGGAGAGTGAACCTTCTCCGGATACCTATTATTACCTGTCTAAATTTATCAAGTAAAGGGGGTATTTTGATTTCGAGTTTTTTTGCTTATTTTTGCGGCATATGAGACGATTTGCCACATCCTTGTTTCTTGTAATTCTTGCTTCCTTGATCTTTTATGGGGGAGCGGGGGTTAATTTCGTATCTTATTGTTGTGGCGTTTGCGAGAAAGAGGGAGTGGAGGCTTTATTGGCAGCTAAGTGCTGTGAGATTCATGGACATGATCATAGTCGTGATAAGCTTGCGAATAATACGGTGGAGTGTTGTGGCATGAACGGCTGTGGCATTGAACGGGTTGATTTTGATTGGAATTCTGTAAATATACAAGTACCGGATCTGCAACCAGTCGTACATGATTTGCTCTTCTCCTCTATTTTCGAGAGTTTACAAATCGCTTCCTTATTTGCTGATTCCTATGAGATTAGGGTGACAGGTCCTCCTGTAGCCTGTCCTCGTGTGTACCTTTCTTTATTGACTACGCTTTTGATTTGATTGTATTCGTGAGGGTGGAAGCTGCTCGCTGAATACCCTTTGGTTTTTAAGGTAGGGGATACTCTATCCCTGCGGAAACTGTATTTAACGATTCAATCAAATAACAACTATCATGTTAAGACAATTATATCTGATATTTTTACTGTCCTGTTTGACTTTTACTTTGACTTGGGCCGAGGATTCCGGCAAGAAAGTGAAAGGACGTGTATGTGATGAAAACAAACAACCTATTATCGGTGCAAATGTATATTGGGAAGGAACCCAAAATGGAACCACGTCCGATGTGGATGGAAATTTCGAGTTAGAACGAAAAGGTGACTCCAAGAATCTGGTGGTTAGCTATATCGGTTATATGACTGAGGTCACCCCTGTGGATGAGAAGGACGATGCTATGCAGATTATCTTAAAAGGTGAGATCGCCTTGGATGAGGTCGTGGTTAGTGAGCGCAAGATGGGAACCATCGCTTCCCGTACGAGCGTATTGCAAACTCAGAAAATTACGTACGATGAGATTTGCCGTGCGGCCTGCTGTAATCTGGCGGAGAGCTTTGAGACAAATCCGTCTGTCGATGTATCGTACTCGGATGCGGCTACAGGTGCCCGGCAAATTAAACTGTTGGGATTGGCGGGAACCTACGTACAAATGTTGACCGAGAATTACCCGAATTTCCGGGGGGCCGCTTCCTTATATGGGCTGGATTATGTTCCGGGAGCTTGGATGGAAAGTATTCAGGTGTCTAAAGGAACCTCTTCGGTTAAGAATGGGTATGAGGCGTTGGCCGGACAAATCAACGTGGAATTCAAGAAGCCCCCTACGGCGGATATTTTCTCTGCTAATGTGTTCGCTAGTGATGCCGGACGTTATGAAGGGAATGCGGATGCTTCTTGGCATATCAACGACAAGCTCTCTACCGGTTTATTGGTACACTACTCGAATGATAAAATGCAACATGACGGTAATGACGATGGTTTTCTCGATACGCCGCTAAGGGAACAGGTGAACGTAATGAATCGTTGGTATCATAAATTGGATAAATACGTGGCTCAATACGGAGTTCGCTATCTGCATGAGAGCCGTACCGGTGGGCAGGATACGAAACACCATGATTTCACCGACCCGTATCGGATTCATTTAAATACGAACCGGGCCGAATTATTTACGAAGCAGGCCTATATTATCGATAAGGAAAAGGTAGAGAGCGTGGCATTGATACTTTCCGGTTCTTATCATGAGCAAAAATCAAGATATGACCGTACGCCCTATAATGTATATCAGAATAATGTATATGCCAGTTTGCTGTATGAAAAGGAGTTTACGCCGATGCATAGCTTGAGTACCGGATTAAGTATGAACTATGATGGTTTCGACGAGAATCTGGTTCAATATGCGGGAGGAGAGTCGGTCCGTCATGCCTATGACCGTACGGAAGTCGTGCCGGGAGCTTATGCCCAATATACGTTCAATCTGAATGATAAACTGATCTTATTGGCGGGTGTACGTGCGGATTATAGTACGTTGTATGATTTCTTTGTAACCCCTCGTGTACATATTAAATATAATCCTTTTGACTGGTTCCATATCCGGGCTTCGGCAGGTAAAGGATTTCGGACAGCGAATGTGCTGGCAGAGAACAACTTTTTGTTATCCAGTAGTCGAAAAATGTATATCGCCGACAATCTGGATCAAGAAGAAGCGTGGAATACCGGTGTGAATCTGTCATTTTATATACCTTTGTTCGGGAAGGAACTGAGCTTGAGCGGGGAATGGTATTATACCGATTTCTTGAAGCAAATCGTGGTGGATATGGATAGTGATCCTCATGCGGTTCGTTTCTACAATCTGGATGGGCGTTCCTATTCGAATAGCTTCCAAGTGGAGGCTTCCTATCCTTTTTTCCGGGGATTTACGTTAACGGCCGCTTATCGTTATACGGACGCGAAGACCGATTACCGGAATGAGGAGGGTGTAGCGCATCGATTGAAAAAGCCGTTGGTTAGTGATTATAAAGGTTTATTGACCGCTTCTTATCAAACCCCGTTGAAAAAATGGCAGTTTGATTTGACCGGCCAGTTTAATGGAGGCGGTCGTATGCCGACACCGGATGCGTCTAATCCGTTATGGGAGCCGAATTTTAAGGCTTATACGGTAGTGAATGCGCAGATTACGAAATATTTCCGTCAATGGTCTATTTACGTGGGAGCGGAGAACCTGTTTAATTACAAACAACCGAATCCGATTATCGATGCCAGCAATCCCAGAGGGGATAACTTCGATGGATCTATGGTGTGGGGACCGGTGCATGGACGGAAAATTTATGCGGGTATCCGCTTTAATATAAGCAGGGATTGACACGTATATACGTGTAGGCCTATGCGTATACTGGTGTGCCTCTACGCCTATATACGTGTAGCCCGATGCCTATAGTGGTACTTTTCTTTTGGTAGATATGAATGGATAATTAGAACTATTAATATTAAAAACGATTGATTATGAGACGATTAATTATGTTATTGTTTTGTGCTGTATGTACGGTATCGATGACATTCGCCCAAGACGCGAAAAAGAAGAAGGACTCTGTGACATTCTTTATCGAAGCGATGGATTGTGATCACTGTATCAAGAAGATCGAGAAAAATATCGCTTTCGAGAAAGGAGTGACCGACTTGAAATGTGATCTGAGCACCCGTACGGCCATTGTGACTTACAAGACGGATAAGACTTCGAAGACTCGCTTGGCCGCGGCCTTCAAAAAGATCGGTATGGAAGCGGTTCCGGTAGATAATGGCGCCGGCTGTCCGGTACCTCCGGCGAAAAAAAGTGAGCATACTCACGCTCATTAACATGGAAATTCATAAGAACATCTTATCTTTGCAGATGTTCCGTGAGGGCGGGCCGGAGTGTCCGCCCTGTTTATGAAATAATTTTTCTACGGAATGCAGCGTTTGTTTAATTATTTACATCCTAATATTGTACAGTCTCCAGAAGGGAGACGTTCAAGGCACGACTGAATGAATGAGCTACAACTGATAGAGGGTTGTCGGAAGGGGGAGAGACGAGCTCAAAAAGAGCTTTATGATGCGTATTCCCGAAAAATGATGGGAGTTTGCCTTCGTTATGTGAACGACAGGGAAACGGCTCGTGATTTGTTGCAGGATGGCTTCGTGAAAATCTTTACCAGTATGGATTCCTATACAGGGAGTGGTTCATTTGAGGGGTGGATGCGGAAGATCTTTGTTAATTGTGCGTTGGAATATCTGCGAAAGTCGGATGTGTTGCGTGAAGCGACCGATCTTGACAATACGGCGGAACTGATTCAACCCGATAGTTCGGCTATCTCGGACATGTCGGCGGCTGAGTTGATGAATCTAGTGAAGGAGTTGCCGGTTGGCTTCCGTACCGTATTCAATATGTTCGCGATAGAGGGATATTCTCATAAGGAGATCAGTGAGATGTTGAACATAACAGAGAGTACTTCCCGTTCCCAATATACCCGTGCCAAGCAGTTATTACAACGTAGAATTAACGCATTGTATTGAGATAAGATGAGTAAAAAGGAAAGAGATATATGGGATGACGCGATCCGATCGAAGCTAGAGGATTTCGAGATGGATACGCTACCCGGCGACTGGGAGGCTATAGCCGATCGATTGCCCGGAAAGGCTCCGGTTCCTTTGCGTCGTACGCTTCGCTACTGGGTTGCCGCCGCCGTGATCTCCTTATTGGTCGTATCGGGTGGTATCTATTTATATGACAGGGAGATGGAAGATCTACCTATAGCCCAAGAAATACAGTCTTCACAAGAGTCGACATCCGTGGATACCCCGGTTGTTCCGGTAGAGAAAACGATGGAGCAAGCACCCGTATTAGCGACTATTCCTGCTGCTGCGGTCGTGAAGGCAAAAGCGGCATCTGGAGCGGTTAAAGTGGGAGCTAAGGCTAGGATGGCAGCGTTCCGGCAAAATGTAGAGAGCGCAGAGGATCGGCCTATTTCTGAGTCGGAGGTAATGTCTGCTGATATACCGGCGAATGAGAAAGATACCGTTGAGCCGGAGGTTGAAAGGAATAATGATGAGATAGTTGTTCTCAAGAATGATGTACTTGTCGCGGATGCTACTCCTGTTGCTAAAAAGAAGCCGGAGAAGACTGCGTCCCGGAAATGGGGGTTCGGTATGGGAGGTGGAGGTCTTTCTATGGGCGCTGATAATCTGGTCCCTCAGTATGTGACGAATAGCAGCGTGCTTAAGAGTGAGAATCTGATGAGCTTAAATTCGTTCGATGCGGAGAAGAAAGATCCTGCTAAGACGGATATTCATCATAAGACGCCTATTGGGGTGGGGATCTCAATTAGTCGTTATTTGAATAATCGTTTTTCTTTGCAGACTGGATTAACTTATTCTTACTTAAGATCGGAGTGGAGTACGAATAATACGTATCATATAGAGAATGATCAGCGATTGCATTTTATAGGAATTCCATTATCATTGACTTATAAGATCGCGGAATGGAATCGTTTTATGTTTTACGCCTCAGCCGGAGGTATGGCGGAAGTGAATGTCGCTGGCAAACGTAGAATGAAATTATTCTCGGATGAGGTAGAGATCGCAAAGCAAAGTGAACATATTCGAATGAAAGAATGGCTATGGTCTGTAAATGCCCGTGCGGGTGTAAGTTATCCGATTATCCGTTTTGTAAGCGCTTTCGCTGAGGTGGGAGCCAGCTATTATTTTGATAATGGCAGCGAGATCGAAACCATCCATTCGGAGAAGCCGTTTAACATGAGCCTTCAGTTTGGATTTCGTTTTGGTTTTTAATACTCGATAGATTAACAGTGTAAATACAAATACTTAAAAATAGAAAAATTGAATTATGAAAGCATTTAAATTAATTGGAGCAGCGGCGGCTGCGTCATTATTGTTGTTGACCTCTTGTCTTGGAGAATCGAATAATACGGTGACTCGTGCCGGCTTTGGTGTCGCAGGTCTTTCTGAAAAGACATATAAAACGGTACTGAATACAAATATGGGAGCATTATACTCTCCGTCTTTATCGGCACAAGTAGTTGATGGAGCTTGTTACTTGATCAACTATGAATTAGACCTAAATTCTCCGGAGAATGCGAATGCGGCGACAAATGGTTATTTAACAGCAACAATCTCTGTGGCTGATGAGATAACAAAAGGACAGCCTGTTTTTTATAATGTACCAGATTCGACTAGTTTACTTCAGAATGAGATACCTGTAAAAAACATGTTTGGCAATGGCGATTATGGAGTATATGTAGATGGTTATTTGTTCTTCTTTATAACAATGGATATGTTTAAGGATCAGAAAAATTCTTACACTTTATATTGGGATCGCTCAAAGGAACCTACTACAGTGGATAATGTCCCGACATATGACTTGTTCTTGCGTGTCGCTAAAGTAGCGGATGGAACAGGTTCTGCCGCATCATCCATAGGAGAAGTTCGTGCATTTAATGTTAAGTCTGTATTGGAGTCTGTGAATAGTGCGGAGGCTAATAAAGATTCAAAGTCTTTTAATCTTAAGGTTAATTACCTAAATACGATTAACGAAAAAGATAGTACGGATTTGAAATGGGGCTCTTATACGGTTCAATTCCAAGTAGTGAAAAACTCATAAAGAAATTAGTATAGAAGTTGAGGGCGTACCGATAAGAAGATTGTCGATACGCCCTATTTTTTTGCCGTTTTTTTTATGTATATGGGTAAAGATCGTATCTTTGTGTACTTTAAGAGGAGTATTGTGAAATGAGATACAAGAATTTAATAGGTTTTGTCTGGGTGGCGGTTATCGTGAGTCTGTTTACTTCTTGCCTGAAAGACATAAATAACGTCTATAATCCGGGAACGACCGCCGCTGTGGTTCGTCAACATGGAGATAGCGCGTTGATGATGGCTAATACCCGGTTCGGCTGGATCTATGCGACGAAGCTGAGCTCATACTCAGAGGGTAAATGCTTGTTGGTGAGTTTTGATTATGATCCTAGCTTGCCGGAAAATACGGGTGCGGAACAAAAAGGGTATTATACGGTGACGATACAAGGGGAAACCGCCGTTAACCAGCAAAACGCTGAGAGTCCTCTTACGGATACGCATAAACTGTTGACAAATGAGCAACCGGTGCTTGCGGTTAATCCGAATGACTCTGTTCTGTACGTCAAATTGGAAGATTATTTGTTTTTGCCTTCCGCCTGTTGGACAACAAAAGACCGGGCTTTGAATTGGCAACTGACTTATGATCCGACTCAACAACCAGTTGTTGAAAATCGAAAATCTATCTATTCCTTATATTTACGGGCTGCCGCTACGACTGGAAAGCCGGAGGATAAGGCAGAGGAGGCTGTCGCGGTTATCAATGCCTTTAATCTGGCGAATTTTATCAAGGATATGCGAGAACAAGGTGGACGCGACGCGGATATGTATGTTCGGATTCATTATATCGATCAAATTAATCCGAAAGATAGTACCCAGTTTACATGGGGAGTAACGGATCCTTTACTTATAAACTAAAGAAGATGAGAAAGCGAATTTTATACGGCTTATTTTTATCCTTGTTTTTCTTAATGACCTCTTGTATGGGGGATGGAAGTAACTCCATCAATTATCATCGAGTAGGAGTGATACGTGAGAATCCTATGCGATGTATCTACACGGCGGATGATCAAGGGGAGATCTTTATCGTCTCTTCCTCTGAGTTTGAGAATCGGACGGATTTGAAAGAGGGTGACTGTTGCGTGGTTGATTTCAAGACGA
Organism: Parabacteroides sp. Y3-G-102; assembly: GCF_023656845.1. Taxonomy (NCBI): domain Bacteria; kingdom Pseudomonadati; phylum Bacteroidota; class Bacteroidia; order Bacteroidales; family Tannerellaceae; genus Parabacteroides; species Parabacteroides sp. Y3-G-102. The sequence continues at coordinate 42,345 of NZ_JAMOKU010000022.1, forward strand.
ATTTTAGCGAGGAATTGGGCAATGGTGTTTACAACGCTGAGATTTATAAGTATGATTCGGTCGCTGTATGGCCTTTGCATGAGACATTGACTGATACTACGGTTGTATTGGACAAGGAGCGTCTGGTTACGCTGGACTTTAAGAAAAGTATTTATTTGGAAGGACGTTTCTTCTTGCAAACTCAACATGTAAATCATCAGGTAGACCAAAAGGATATTTTCAATTTATCTTATAATCCTGATCAGGAGGTGGAAGAAGACAGCACCGGACAACGGGTCTATAACCTATATCTCCGGGTAACCCAAGAGGGGGGTACCGGCGATTCCACTAAATGGGTCAATACGACCGCTTTTACGATCGATAAGTTTTTGGACCAAGCCAAAGCGATAGAGAGTAGTGAGGGGCAAAATGTGATAAATTTTAAAATAAATTACGCCGAACGCTATAATGCGGATACAACCGCATGTGTTTGGGGGGCTACCGACGTATTTACGTTGCGTTTTACGAATTAAATATATACTTTTGCTATTTAAAAGTAAACAGAGATGTATAAGGAGATATTTAGGTGGGTAATCGCTATCATCTCACAGCCGGCGAAGGCGTGGGTCTTGTTAGCGAAAAAAGGAGAGAAGCAGGAGGAGTTCTTATCCCGATTCGTGTATCCTTTGATCGGCTTCGTTACCGTCGCGGCTTTTCTGGGCGTATTGTTTACGCGGAAGGAGTTTGATTTAGAGCTGGCCTTGAAGTCGTCTATCCGGACATTGGTGTCCTCGTTCGGTGGTTTTTACCTCGGGGCTTATCTGATGAATGAGATATGGCAAGGTTTATTTAAACGGGAGAAGGACTTGAAACTGTGGTTGCGCTTCGTCGGGTATTCCTCATCGTTGATGTTCGCTTTGAATATCGTATTGATGTTGCTTCCCGAGTTTTTCTTCTTGCGGATATTTATCCTTTATACATTCTATATTGTTTGGGAAGGCGCTGGTCCGTATATGGGAGTCGAGGAGAAGATCCGTCTGAAGTTCGTAGGATTTACAACCGCCATTATATTACTGACTCCGGCAGTTATCGAGATTTTGTTATCGATGCTGATGCCCGGTTTGAGTTTTTGACAGAATAACACAAGATGAAAGAGAAGATTAGTAATAACATACAGATAAAGAATAAGCGGGCGACGTTCGATTACGAGTTGCTCGACACTTTTACGGCCGGGATCGTACTGACCGGAACGGAGATTAAATCGATCCGTTTAGGGAAGGCGAGTTTGGTAGATACGTTTTGTATCGTGGAAAAAGGGGAACTGTGGGTGAAGAATATGTACATCGCCGAATATTTTTACGGTACGTACAATAATCACAACGCACGGCGGGACCGGAAATTACTTCTTACCAAAAAGGAATTACGAAAGATCGAGGGTGCGGTTCGTGCCAGTGGTTTTACGATCGTTCCCACTCGTTTGTTTATCAATGAGAAAGGATTGGCGAAAGTAGTCGTCGCGATCGCACGAGGTAAAAAGGAATATGATAAGCGAGACTCCATCCGGGAACGTGACGACCGACGGGAGATGGATCGGGCTTTCAAACGATAAGTCGAGATGGAAACAGGGCAAGGCGTGATCGGTAGGGTTTGGGGATGTATCCTGAAAGCTCTGCCTAAAGCAGGCAAGACGTGTTTATGGCTGCTAAAGATTATTTTGCCTATTTCTTTATTGGTCCGTATATTGCAATATTCCGGAATATTAGGTCAGATCTCGGATTGGTTAGTGCCCGTGTTCTCGTTGGTGGGTCTGCCGGGGGAGACAGCCATTATTTTTATAACCAGTATATTCTCCCCATTATATGCTCCGATCGCTTTGATCACCTCGATGTCTTTAGGAGTCCGTGAAGCTACGATATTGGCATTGATGTGCCTTACTTCCCATAATCTAATGGTAGAATCCTCCGTACAGGCAAAGACCGGGTCTTCTTTCTGGGAGATGACGCTGCTCCGTTTGATCATGAGTTTCGTGATCGCCTTTTTTTTGAATTGGGTAATGCCCCATGAAGGATGGGGACAGGTCGGGATCGCTCAAAGCGCGGCTGTATGCGATAATTGGTTGGAAGTATTCGTACTTTGGTTTACCAGCTCGATGAAGGTGGTGATTTCTATTTTGATAATTGTTACGGCTTTAATGATCCTTCATTATATATTGGAAGAGTTTAATCTAATGAAAGGATTGTCCTCGGTCTTTTCTCCGCTGATGCGATTATTTGGCTTGCCTCAAGATGCCGCTTTTTTGTGGTTGGTAGGTAATGTGGTCGGACTGGCTTATGGCGGGGCTATTATGGTAGAGCAAATGGAGCAGAGGAAGTTGTCTTACGGTGACGGCAACTTGCTGAACCATCATTTGGCCGTGTGCCATTCCCTGTTGGAAGATACGATCATCTTTGCCGCGATAGGGGTACCCGTTCTTTGGGTGGTGCCTACCCGTCTGTTTTTCGCCATCGCTGTGGTATGGATCCTCCGGGGATATAGTTATATGTACGCAAGAAAGGTAAAACATATTTATGAATAAGGAACGATTTCTGCGACTCTTGAATGAGCGCATTTTGATCTTGGATGGTGGTATGGGTACCATGATCCAAAGTTTCAAACTAAACGAACAAGATTACCGAGGCGAACGTTTCGCCGATTTTCCGGGACAGTTGAAGGGGAACAATGATTTATTGTGTATCACCCGCCCGGATGTAATCCAGTCTATTCATCGTCAGTATTTGGATGCGGGAGCGGATATCTTCGCTACGAATACGTTTAACGCGAACGCTATTTCCATGGCAGATTATGCGATGGAGGCCTATGTACGTGAGATAAATCTGGCCGCCGGACGATTGTCGAGGGAAGTGGCGGATACCTATATGGCAGAGCATCCGGATCGTACGATCTTCGTGGCCGGATCGATCGGTCCTACTAATAAGACAGCTTCTATGAGTCCAGATGTAAGTGATCCCGCTTATCGTGCCGTAACTTATAAAGATTTGTATAATGCCTACAAGGAGCAAGTCGAGGGACTTGTTGACGGCGGGGTGGATATCATCCTTTTCGAGACTACTTTCGATACGTTGAACGTAAAAGCGGGATTGGAAGCGGCTGAGGTCGTGTTGAAAGAGAAAGAAAAAGACCTGCCGATTATGTTGTCTTTGACTTTGTCCGCACAAGGTGGACGAACATTTTCCGGACAGACTTTATTGGCCTTCTTAGCTTCCATACAGCATACACATATTGTTTCGGTTGGCTTAAACTGCTCTTTCGGAGCGGCGGATATGAAGCCCTATTTACAAGAGTTGGCGAAGTATGCCCCCTATTATATCAGCGCTTATCCGAACGCCGGATTGCCGAATAGTTTTGGTACCTATGACGAGACGCCGGATAAAATGGCCCAACATGTGAAGCCTTTTGTGGAAGAGGGATTGGTGAACATTATCGGAGGCTGTTGCGGAACGACTCCAGCGCATATCTCCCGGTATCCGGAGTTGGTGAAAGGAGCTAAACCGCATATCCCGGCTCCGAAACCGGATTGCCTGTGGCTGTCGGGCTTGGAACTGCTGGAGGTGAAACCGGAGAATAATTTCGTGAACGTGGGAGAGCGTTGTAATGTGGCCGGTTCTCGGAAATTCTTACGCTTGATAAAAGAAGGCAGTTATGAGGAAGCGTTGACGATCGCTCGTAAGCAAGTGGAGGATGGCGCCCAAGTGATCGATATCAATATGGACGATGGTATGTTGGATGCCGTGAAAGAAATGAAGACATTCTTAAACTTGATCGCCTCCGAACCGGATATTGCCCGTGTACCCGTCATGATCGATTCTTCTAAATGGGAAGTGATCGAGGAAGGCTTGATGTGCGTGCAAGGAAAGAGCATCGTGAATTCCATCTCCTTGAAAGAAGGAGAGGAGGTCTTCCTTAAACATGCCGCCCGTATTAAGCAACTGGGTGCGGCTGCGGTCGTGATGGCTTTCGACGAGAAGGGGCAGGCGGATACCTATGAAAGAAAGATTGAGATTTGTGAACGGGCCTATCGCCTATTGATCGAGAAGATCGATTTCAATCCCCAAGATATTATTTTTGACCCGAACGTATTGGCGATCGCTACCGGTATGGAGGAACATAATGGCTATGGTCTGGCGTTTATCCGTGCCGTTGAATGGATCAAGAAGAACTTGCCGGGTGCGAAGGTGAGTGGTGGTGTAAGTAATTTATCTTTCTCTTTCCGGGGGAACAATCATGTACGCGAGGCTATGCATTCCGTATTTCTATATCATGCGATCGGGAAGGGGATGGATATGGGTATCGTGAATCCGTCTACCTCCGTACTTTATGAGGATATAGAGCCGGAGTTCCGTACCTTGTTGGAAGACGTGATCTTGGCACGCCGTCCGGAAGCTGCCGAGGAATTAATTACTTATGCTCAAAATTTACATGTTCAAGCTTCCGGAGAAACTCCGGAGAAGCATGAGGCTTGGCGTGAGCTTTCATTGAAGGAGCGTTTGGAACATGCCTTAATCAAAGGGATCGGAGACTATTTGGAGGACGATTTACAAGAAGCCTTGCGGATTTATCCGCATGCCGTGGATATAATTGACGGTCCGTTAATGAGCGGAATGAATAAGGTCGGCGAGTTATTCGGTGCCGGAAAGATGTTTCTCCCTCAAGTCGTGAAGACCGCACGTACGATGAAAAAGGCCGTGGCTATTTTACAACCGGCCATTGAATCTGAAAAGAAAGCTTCCGGCTCCGCGAAGGCCGGTAAAGTGATTTTCGCTACGGTAAAAGGGGATGTACATGATATAGGTAAGAATATCGTCTCTATCGTATTGTCTTGTAATAACTACGAGGTGATTGATTTAGGGGTAATGGTTCCCGCAGATGTGATCATAAAGAAAGCGATCGAGGAGAAACCGGATCTGGTTTGCTTATCCGGCTTGATAACCCCTTCTTTAGAAGAGATGGCGCATGTCGCAGACGAGATGCAGAAAGCGGGACTTACGATTCCTATGATGGTGGGTGGCGCTACGACCTCCAAATTGCATACGGCGGTGAAGATCGCTCCGCATTATGATTATCCGGTGATTCATGTGCTGGATGCCTCACAGAATCCGTTGATCGCCGCCAAACTATTGAATCCAGATACCCGTGACGCTTATATCAGGGAGTTGGAACAAGAACAAGAAGCCTTGCGTGCCTCTTTAGGGCAGAAGAAAGAGACCTTGGCTTCTCTTTCAGAGGCTCGTAAGCATCCGATAGAAATAGATTGGACCGGGTATACACCGGTTGTTCCGGCCCGGATGGGGGTACATGTTATCCCTTATATCCCCTTGGAAGAAGTGATTCCTTATATCCACTGGACCTTCTTTTTTAGCGCATGGAAATTGAATGGCCGTTTCTCGGAAATCTCCCAGATACATGGTTGCGATTCTTGTCGTGCCTCTTGGTTGGCCGGATTCCCGGAAAAAGATCGTGCGAAGGCTACCGAGGCGATGCAATTATACAAGGATGCTGTTAGGTTATTGGATCGGCTGGTCAATATGAAGGTTGAATATTGTAAAGCGATTTACGGATTTTTCTCAGCGAATAGTGAAGGGGATACGATCCGAATGGGTGATATAGCGCTGCCTTTATTACGTCAGCAAGTAAAAAAAGAGGAAAATATTTATAAATGTCTTTCCGATTATGTAATACCGGTTTCCGAGGAGCGAACTGATTATGTAGGGGCGTTTGTCGTTACCGCTGGAGCTGGCGCTGATTGTTTGAAGGATAAATTTGAGGAAGAAGGCGATACCTATAATTCAATGTTGCTGCAAACCTTGACCGATCGCCTAGCGGAAGCTACAGCCGAATATCTTCATGAGAAAGTACGTAAAGAATATTGGGGATATGCTAAAGACGAATCCTTGTCTATCCCGGATCTTTACAAGGTGAAATACCAAGGAATCCGTCCGGCTATCGGTTACCCTTCTCTACCGGATCAATTATTGAATTTCACATTGGATGGATTGCTCGATATGTCGCGAATTGGTGTTTCGTTAACCGAGAATGGTGCCATGTATCCTACGGCTTCGGTTAGTGGGATTTATATTGCCCATCCCTCTTCTCAATATTTCATGATCGGTTCTATCGATGAGGAGCAGATGAGAGATTATGCGAGCCGCCGGAATTTAACGGAGGAGCAAGTCCGAAAGTTATTGAGTAGGAATATAGGATAATTTAGTAGCATCACTGCAACCCGGGTTGCAGTGATGCTGCAATGCCTGTGCAGTAATACTGCATAGGCATTGCAGTAAAAAATCGATCAATACGATCTATCTGCCATAGTAATGCTTGGCGGAAGGAACCATGATAACGTTCAATTCCGGATCAGCCATGTCTGGATCGATCGGGAACATCGGTCTCACGATATTCTTATAGGGAAGCTTCTTGAAGTCCTGATCCACGCCTCCCCTTGTAAAAGCCATCACCCAATCCGCTTGTATATTGTACCATTGGGTTACAAGGTAACCCTGTTTAACCATTACGATATCCATTTCCTTCGGGTCAATTCCTGAACCCTCTAGGTTTGGAGTGGGAGACGATGTGCCTACTACCACATAAACGCTTCCGGTCTTTACGATAGCGATATCTCTTTTCCGTCTCCATGATTCCGCGTTCTTGTCTTCTTCCGGACTGACATAAACCACGGTACCCGATAATTTCACGGGACCTTCGTAGGAATTATCGACCATGGCACCTACCATGCCTTCTACGTGTCCGCCTACGCCGACCTTACGTGCCTGCTTAACCACTTCTTCTCCCGGGATGGAGCAATAAAGAACGCTCTTTCCCTTATCAGTCTGGAATTCCGGACGCTTCAAGAGTCTCGCCAAAGTCCAAGTGACCTCGCCTGAGCCGCCTCCGCCGGGATTATCTCCCATATCACTGATAAAGAAAGGCTTCTTTTTGCTTGCTATTGCCAAATCGATACATTTCTCGAGCGAATATCCCGGAGCTTCCAGCGAGAACTGCTTACGGACATCCCAGAATTTCTGGGCGAGTTTCTTCGCCCCGGCTTTTACCTGTTCCTCATCGTCACCGTAAACCATCACGGTTCCTTGGTTCCGTGGGTTGTCTCCCCAAACATAACCGATCCAGATCCCTGCGTCTATCACTCCGGGCATGGCTTCAACCTCGGGAACCAATGCGTACAGCGATTTCGCAGGCTCGACACGGGTACTCGACCATTCGCCGGAAACTAGGACAGGAACAGCAACCCATGCCTTGTATGCCGGACGCCCTTTCCCTGATTCAAGACGTTCCAACAAATTGACAACCCCTCGCCGATGTGATTCACGAGAATCCGCATGCGGTGCTTGACGATAAGTCGTAATCAAATCGGAGTTGAGAGCTACCAACCAAGACGTATTTCCGTGAAGGTCCATCGTGGTGGTAGTCAAGACATCGTTTCCGATCAAGCTACGCACCTTCTCCATGAATTCGCCCTCGGGATCGGCTACGCCTTCCACGCTACAAGCTCCGTGGTTATAAAACCAGAAAGCGTCATATGGCATATTGGCCTTGATCATCTCCAATGTTTTTTCCACAAACGCGTCGTACGATTCTTTTGTCACGGGGCCTCTTCCACCGCCATAGCCAATCTGCGTGGGAAGCCAAGTGGCCGCCTGTCCCATTGCGGAGTCTGGGCTGAGATAGTCCGGCATTCTTACGGGGTGTCCTACGAGCGGCTGCCTATTCGGGACGAACACGCTGTTTTCTATCTGTATACCGGCAATACCGATACGAGGTTTTTTCTTCTGTCCAAAGGCCTCTCCAACGAACGATACGGCCAAGAGACAGATTCCGAGCAATACTAAATTCCTTTTCATGCTATTATGATTTTTGCGAATTGTTATTTCCTTATTAATTAGTTATTAAACCGTCACTAATATCAATCTCGGTTTGAGGTATAGGCAATACTTCCGCACCGGCGCTGAAAGGAGTCTTAGCTCCAAATTCCGCCTTCTTGGTTCCGTTAAAGACTTTCTCGCCCCATCCTACACGTACCACGTCAAAGAACCGGAAACCTTCCATTCCGAACTCCAGATGACGCTCATTCATGATGTCTTCAAACAATTGGCTTCCTGTATGGTTCTTAGGAGCCAAGTTGACATGACTTCTTACCTCATTCAGATACTTTTGCGCATTAGCGATATCGCCGCTGAAATAACAAGCCTCGGCATAGTTCAAATATACCTCCGCAAGGCGGATAAGCCTGAGGTTCGTGGGTTGATTATTTCCCCTATTCTCCTCTCTTTGCCCGGGCGCGAGATATAGTTTGCGATTGTACCAACCGGTTCGGTCGTCCGTAACGGGTGCCACATCGCCTTTGGCTGCGGTCTCGATCTCTATGGCCTCTTCCGTGGAAAGGAGAGTGGTCTTCTTTCGTATGATATCCCCCTCGGCATCATAAGCGTCTGCCAAGGCCTGTGTAGGTTGTGCGCAACCGAAGCCGATCGTCATGTTTCGGGGCATAGACATCAGCACGTGACGGTTGCCGTTATTAACGCCATACCCGCTTTGGGTTGTGGAGGTATACATATTTACTTCAAGGATTGAAGAAGAGCAGTGCTCGCCGTCCAGTGAGAACTGCCAAGCGTAATCCTCCGGAGCGACCAAGCTATACTCACCCCCGCACTCATTCTGGAATTTCTCGAATGCCTTTTTTACCTCATCGTATTTTTTCTCATACAGATAAATACGTGTTTGCATGGCGATGGCCGCGCCTTTGGTAATCCTTCCCGCATAGCTTGACTCGTAGTTAGCCACCTCACTTTTCTTAGGTAATACGCTAACCGCATCGTTTAGGTCTTGCTCGATAACCGAGTATATCTCTTCGACAGACGCACGTCCGAGTCTCTCATGATCGAGATCCAAGACTCCCGTATAGCAAGGAACACCACCAAAGGTTTTCACAAGCTCGAAATAAGTATAGGCGCGAATAAACTTGGCCTCACCGATCATCTGTTCCCTGTTATATTTCGAGAATAGGGCATCGTCTGCCATTTCCATATCCCGTATAAACAAATTGGCCTTATTAATACATTGGTAAGAATACCGATATTTGTTCAAGATCTCGGTATGATCCGCTTGATACTGATAATTCTCCAGCAACGTGAAGGTTTGTGCGTCGTTCGAAGAACCGCTGTAGGTCGCGTCATTCGACAACACGTCGCCGAAACATTGCATTGACCATGTGTAACGGAAGTCCTTCATGACGGAATAGACAGCGGTCAGACGCAAGAAAGCTTGTCTTTCCTCTGATATCTCTCCAGCCTCCGGACTTCCTAACGGAGCTAAATCCAAATCTGCACAACTGCTGAATCCTGTTAAAATCGCTAGTACGATTCCTATGATATATTTGTTTTTAAACATGACATTATAAATTTTAAAAAGTAACATTAATACCTCCGGTGAATGAAATGTTCTGAGGATAGATACCGTAATCTATACCTCTAGACAAAGAGCTGGACTGACCCACTTCCGGATCCATACCCGAGTAACTGGATATCGTAAACAAGTTCTGGCCGCTTACATAAAAACGTACTTTTTGTAGTTTTATCCTCTGCGTGAGAGAAGCGGGCAGGGTATAACCTAGCTGGGCGTTTCTCAAGCGGAAATAAGTCCCGTTTTCTACGTACATGTCCGAGAAGCGGTCATTGTCGTTTACGTCCGTAGCCGTCAGGCGAGGGATGTCCGTATTTGTATTATTTGGCGTCCAATAGTTCATTAACGCTCTATCCTTGTTCGTTATATCGTTCGGGAAGTAGGTGTAATAACGCATCGCGTTGAATATCTGATTACCGATTGTTCCACCAAACTGCAAATTGAGGTCGAAGCCTTTCCACGCCATACCCATGTTGATACCGTATATGATATCCGGAATGGGATTACCGATCATGCATCTATCACTTGAGTCTAACTTGCCATCGCGATTCGTATCTACGAACAATACATCGCCCAATTCGGCATTAGGTTGGAAATCCGCCCGCTTAACGGCATTCAACTGTTCCTGTGTTTGGATAAGCCCGTCTGTCTTATAGCCCCAGAATGCGCCGATAGGCATACCTTCATTCGTATAGGTGAGGTACATGCTTCCGTTTCGGAATGGTCCATCGGAGATTGGTGTGCCACCATTCAATTTCGTCATGCGGTTACGGATGGTCGACATATTTACTCCCACGTTGTATTCGAAACCACTTTCGGTCTTGTCTCTCCACTCGAGATTCATCTCGATACCGCGGTTGTTCGCCTCGCCGATATTGGTATAGGTGTTGCTGGCATATCCCATATAGATAGGCATAGGAGCGGCAAGCAGCATGTCCTTCGTTGTCTTGTAATAATACTCGAAGCTGAATACCATGCGGGTGTTAAAGAAGCTTGCGTCAAGACCGATATTCAGAGATTCCGTGGTTTCCCATTTAATATCCGGATTGCCCAATCTGCTCACGGCAATACCTTGATACAAGGTCTCATTCTCTCTCGCTCCGAATAAAGCGCCGTATTGCGTACTCAATGACAGCAAACTACGATCCACATAATTGGTGATATTCTGATTTCCGATCTGTCCCCAGCCCCCGCGGAGTTTCAAGGAGGAAACCCATTCGGCGTTCAATTTCTGGAAGAACGGTTCGTTGTCGATTCTCCAACCTAGAGCGAACGAGGGGAAGTTACCCCAGCGATTCTTGGAAGAGAATTTAGAGGAGCCGTCTCGCCGGAAAGTGGCTGTAATAAGGTATTTGTTATTGTAATCGTAGTGTAGGCGGCCCAGATAAGACATCAAACCATATTCCGTAGCGCTATTGCTGGCCGTGGTCTTGTTCTTGTCCAGCGTAGCGTCTATATAATGCAGGTTATCCGACTCTCCGATAAGATCTCTCGCGTTTACGCTCAAGGTTTCCTGTTTACCCCATTCGTTGGTATAACCTACGAGAGCGGATATGGAGTGCTTCTCGGCAAACGTTTTCTCATACGAAAGGGTATTCTCGAACGTATAGTAATGCCCTTTGGTCTGCGACTTCGATAAACTACTCTCTAAATTTCTTTGGCTTGAGGATACCTCATAGACAGGCGAGAAGGTTTTATTGTCTACCCTTCTGATTTCCGCTCCGAAGCTACTCTTGAACTTCAATCCTTTTATAATCTGCCATTCCCCATACATATTGCCGATGAAAGCAAGTTTCTCCCGTTGATTATCCCGATACATGATACTTGCCAATGGGTTATAGTAGTCAATATAAGGAGAGTAACCATATGAACCGTCTGCGTTTTGGGCGGGAGTTACCGGATCCAAACGGATTGCGTTACTTACGACACCATAGTCGGAGTCGTACACATTACTACTGTTGCGCTCACTAATACTTGCGTCGGTAGATCTCGCGATCGATGCGTTGGTACCCACTACCAAATGATCTTTGAGCACCGTTTTTTCCGTGCTTTGACGGACACTGAACCGTTCGTAGTTGGATTTCTTGATCGTTCCATCTTGGTTTATATAGTTCAAGCCCAGATTGAATTTATAGTCGTTCTCTTTACCACCGCTTATGCCGACACTGTAATTATGCATAAAGGCCGTATGCGTAATCTCGTCCATCCAATTGGTGGAAACATTACGATTAACAAGGGCCAAATTGATGGGAACGCTCCTCACTGTGTTCAACTGCTCCTGATAGTCGTACCATTCCGGACCTGACATCAAATCGAGATTATTCAATATTTTGTTCATACCCCAATATGCGTCAAGCGTAACGGTGGTTTTTCCAGCGGCGCCTTTTTTCGTAGTGATAAGGATTACGCCGTTCGCGCCACGGGAACCGTAGATAGCGGAAGCGGAAGCGTCTTTAAGCACCTCCATAGACTGTATATCCGATGTGTTCAGGTAGTTTATATCCGTCACGGGCATCCCATCCACGACGAACAATGGCTCCGCGTCGTTTACCGTACCGACACCTCTGATACGGATCGTGGCGGCGGAACCCGGAGATCCGGAACTGGAAGTGACGGATACACCGGTAGCCAAACCTTGTAATGCGGTAGAAACATTGGCCACTGCTTGGCGAGCGATTTTCTCCTCGCTCACGGACGAGATAGCCCCCGTGATATCACTTTTCTTCATCGTACCGTAGCCAATCACTACCACCTCATCCAACTTTTGTGTGTCCTCTTGCAAGGAGATGCTTAAAACCGATTTATTGCCTACCGGAATCTCCTGGTTCATATAACCGATATAGGACACTTGCAAAATAGCGTCTTTGGCTACTTCCAACGTGAATTTTCCATCTATATCCGTTATTGTCCCGTTTGTTGTCCCTTTTACCATCACATTGGCGCCAATTATCGGCATACCGGTAGCATCAATCACGGTTCCGGTGATCTGACGGGTGTTTTGTTGCGGGGTGGATACGATTGATGGTTTCTCTATAATCATGATGTCGCTTTTAATGCGCATGTTTGGGGAGTGTACGGAAGCGTATACCCCTGTGGTAAAAATAAATAGCGGGATTGAGGTTAATTTCATGACTCTGCCCAATTTAGTTTTTGTGTTTAATCGGGGTTTAGGATTCCCCTTATAATTTTCATTCATACATTTGTAATGTTTTAGTGTTAGTATTATTTGATTTAAAGGCGCTTAGAAACTTGTTTGGCTGGGTTATGTTGCCATATCTTCCAGCCAGTTTCCCTGTTAGATATGGTTCATGATGGTTCCTGTTTCATAGGCTCTCCTTTCTTTAAGATTAACTTTAGTAAACTGAATATGTTTATTTGGTTGTTTGGTTTGCAATATTCGTGAAAAAAAACGACACCTGCAAGCAAGTCTCTGCTAATTTAATATTGTGTATTCAATCGATAGAAGTCATTAATACGGCTTAATTCTGTCAATTTGTCATTTCTCTCTCCTTCTGCTTCTTGTATTTGAGATAGGATAGGGTGTGTGTTTATTATATGCGATTCTCTGGTAGTTAAGCCCTGACGAATAGAATGTGTATGAAGGAAAATACTTGCAGTTTGCCTTCTTTTTATCAATATCCGCCGAATTATTATATCTCTTGTTTCAGAAAACTAATAAATGCCTCCTGAATGATATTTGAAAATCAGTCGACTTTTTTGCCGTTCTAGAGCGCAAAGGCTCTATATAGTCTCGTTTTTCAGTGTACAAAAGATTGAGATTAGGAGTAGACCCCAGCTAAATTAGAGCAAGTGCCGGATAATCCGAACTAGATGCCGGGTAGATGTCGGTTATCTGCCGGGAAATAGAAATTATAAGCCGACTAAATACATACAAGTTCAGGATATATCCTAAAAAATGTGCTATTTTGGGTACTAAAGTTCCATAATATTGGTTTAAACGTAACTGTTTTGAAAAAGTATGTGTTTAAAATATGTTTAGAAAGTAAACATTATGATAGTGTTTCGGTAATTTTTTTTGCATTCAGATAGTATGAGTTACATTTGTCAATTCATTTCAAATATTATTTAAAAACAGAGAGATATGGATGAGAAAGGATTCGTGGAAGGGGTGAGAAGGTATATGTCCCAGTTACGAGAGGAAAAGCGTTATTCCTCCGCCAAAAGTTATCAGGATGCGTTGAACTCCTTTATAAAGTATAGTGGAACAGAGAACATTTCCTATTCGGATATCAATAAGGCCAATCTTCACCGATATGAGGCTTATTTGCTGGAGAAAGGCTGCATGTGCAACACGGTTTCCACTTATATGCGTCGTATCCGTTGCGTCTATAACAAGGCGATCGAAGATGGTGATGCGGAATATATCCCTGGTTTGTTCCAAGGAGTTTTTACGGGAGTGGAGAGTAAGCGCAAGAAATCCCTTTCTTTAGAAAACCAACATAAGTTGATGACGGTGAAGGTAGAGAATGAGGTGCTAAGGGAGACACAACTGGTCGTTTGTCTGTTGTTTCAGTATGCAGGAATGTCGTTCGTGGACTTCGCCCACCTAAAAGAAAGGAATATCAAAAACGGGATATTGGACTATAATCGGCAGAAGACAGGCACACCGATGAGACTGGAAATTTTGGATACGGCAGAATTGATGCGCAAGGAATTAATGGGTGACAAGAGGCCGGCCTCAGGCTATTTATTTCCTTTTTTGAGTGGAACGAAGACGGGCTATGAGGCATATCTCGAATACAATGCGGCCCTATCCCGGTTCAATCGAAATTTGAAGGCGTTGAAAAAGGCCGCTGGAATAGCATCGGATGTTACTTCTTATACGATCCGCCATTCCTTCGCCATGGCATTGAAAGAGCAAAATGTCCCTATAGAAATGATCAGTGAATTATTGGGGCATAAGTCCATCAAGACCACCCAGATTTATCTGAGAAGTTTCTCTTTGGAAAAAATGACAGAGGTGAATAGCACTTGCTTTGGTTGTGTCTATAATTATGTGTCGAAAGTGGGATGAGGCTACTTAGTGAGTAGCGTTTGTTTCACGCCGCAAATGTAGTAAAAAATAACAAAAAACAAGCAATCATTAGGGTTTGTTTGTGTTTCCAGTTGGATTCTCGTTAAATATTCGTTCTTATTTCTGATGTATAGACATGGCAATAGAGACGAAATGGCCTCGTATTTCCGAAATCATCACGTCCCCCCCTAAAATCGAACATACATTCTTGTAGAGATGGGTATACCCCGTCTCATCCCCTCTAAAAGATGTTTTAGATTACTGTCAGACGGTGGGAGATGGAGCATGCTCCGTCTCTACAACTGGGTAATAACCATTCTCCCACCTTTTGCGCTACTCACTAAGTAGCCTAATTTCTCACATGGCGAAAAAGGGTTATGGTGCATATATCAAACTATCTCTTTTAAGCAATCAACGAGATGCGAGCGAATGTTGTAAAAACGGTTGTAAATTCGGTACCTCATGAGGGTATCGACGCCGTAGGCGTTGAAAGAACCATTCCTGAAAACCCGTTACGGCGAAAATCTGATCAGAAACATTGGTACATCGCTATCGTCAACAACAAGTCCGAGAAACTATGCCGTGACAAGCTGGAAAAGCGCATAGCCAGTCAGCCGGAAGGCGAGAAGGACTATGAGGTTTATATAGCCTCCCAAAAAGAGATGTGTCTCCTGCCAAGCGGCAAGCGTAAGCAAGTAGACCGGATCGTCTTCCGTTCCATTGTATTCATCCGTTGCACCGATGTCTTGCGTAGGAAGGAGATCGTGCATCTTCCTTATATCAAACGTTTCATGGTAAACATAGCTGGCGAACGGTCTGGAGGCATACGCCCCGTAGCCTTCATTCCGGATGAGCAGATGGTGAAACTCCGTAGGATGCTAGACGATTCCGAAGAGCCTGTCATTATCGATCCCCGTCCGCTGCCTCTTGGAGCGAGGGTACGCATTAACGGCGGTAAGTTGCATGGTCTAGAAGGTAACGTGCTGGAAGTGGAGGATGGCAATCTTAACTTTGTGATCCGTGTAGATCTACTGGGATGTGCCAAAGTAAATATCACCCGTGACCTGCTAGAGCTATTATGATACACATAGATGGATACGCACTATGGTAAAAAAGAGGATAGATCCGGAGTACGCCTTATCTCGTTGTTAGGAAACCATTTGAAAGAGATTCTTAAGCGAGAGTCGGATAATCGTGCCTTCATCCATCTTTACTGTACGGGTCCGTATTGGGTGGCGTTCGAGAAATCAGCTTACCTGTTACGCCAAATATCTTCCCGTACCTTAGTGACCCCGTTAAGCCTCACCACGTACCCGTTTCCAATCGTGATGGTCTCTTGGACAGATGGCGAGTTACGTTCCTATACACGTAACCACCTTTTCCATCGCGAAGGCAATGACTACGGTCGGTTATCCGTCCCTACTCGTACGCTTGACGGTTACAAGGAGTGGCATAAGGAAGAGGTGAGGTATTTTCCGATGCAGGAAGTAAAAAACACGTCCATGGATCGTGACATGGAGATTGATTAAAGATACTTCTGAGGTTCAAGAGAGCCTCCAATCAAGAATATATTATCGCTAGGTCGCAATTAGAAAATGAGAATTAGGCGGCCGATATCGATCAAGAGGTCAGCTATCTCTAGTAGCGAGGAGAGTCCCTTTTTCTTTAACCGATAGACTAGACTCTTGCTTTAGCTTATACCACTCCAACCACTTGAGAGGTTCGGTCGCTTATTATTATAGTTAGATAGATATGAATAAAACAAATATGGAAAAGGTGAAATATCGTTATAATCGCTGGCGTTTAGCGCTGGGGCGTCTGGTAAATTTGCGGTATATCAACCGCTGGATCATTTTTTGTGCGGATCTTTTCATTTCCCTATGTGTATCTTTGATAGGAGTGCTGGGATTATTGTCCATCATGCATGTATACATAAGCGGGATTAGTGTATTAAAGGTAGGAATAGCTTCCTTTGTGGCCAGTATCCTTTCTTTTCTTACGTTCAAGGTTTATCACGGGGTGATCCGTCATTCCACGCTACGTGGACTATGGAGGATTGGTGGTGTCGCCATCACAAAATCCATCCTCATGTTCATACTGCTTCATCTTTTGAGGGCGGATTTCAATTCCTCTATATATTGGGTGGGAGGGATAACCGATTGTATGTTGACGATTGTTCTGCTGATCACCTTACGTGTATTCGTGATTAATGTATATAATAGCGTGTTGTCCCAACTTGGAAAAAAGCGCAAGCGTGTACTGGTGTTCGGTATGGATGAGGATAGCGTGATGATAGCCACATCACCCAACCGGCAAGTATTCATGCAAAATTATAGCATCATCGGCTTCTTGACGTTTGGTAGCGTTAAAAAGAACCTTCGCATAGCGGAACTTCCCGTTTACCAGATCGAGGACATTGATGACTTGTTGCGTCTGATCCCCAGAAATAACTTGGATGGTATCCTTTTCCCGAATATAAAGACCGTCCGACGAGAACGTGATCGTTTGATTCATTATTGCGAGCAGGCCTCCTTGAAGCCTCTCGTGGTTCCTGATATGGAGGAGGTCCATGAGGGCGGAATGAAGCGTTCAGTCCGTGAGATCCGTATTGAGGACTTGCTGGGTCGTGAGGAGATCAGTATAAATCTGGGCGAAATCGGTCTCTTATTGAAAGATAAGACGATCCTTGTTACGGGAGCGGCCGGTAGCATTGGTAGCGAGATCTGCCGCCAGCTGGCGCATTTCCCGATCAAGAAACTGATCTGCCTTGATGCCGCCGAGACTCCGATGCATGACTTACGCCTGGAATTGGAGGAGAAGTATAAGGAACTGGATTTTGTACCTATCATAGGCGATGTCCGGAATCCGGACCGTGTAGATTACGTATTCCGCAATTGGCATCCCCAGGTAGTATTCCATGCGGCAGCTTATAAGCACGTCCCCTTGATGGAAGAGAACCCTTGCGAGGCTGTTCGTACCAACGTGTTTGGTACCCGAGTGATAGCGGATGCCGCCGTAAGCTATGGTGTAGAGAAATTCGTGATGATCAGTACGGATAAGGCCGTTAATCCAACGAATATCATGGGATGTAGCAAGCGCCTCGCTGAGATATATGTGCAGAGCTTGAGTGTGGCGATCAGTAAGGGGGCTCTAGCGGGAAACACTAAGTTTATCACGACCCGTTTCGGTAATGTATTAGGAAGTAATGGCTCCGTGATACCTCGTTTTCGCGATCAGATCGCCAAAGGAGGCCCAGTTACGGTAACCCATCCCGATATCATCCGCTACTTCATGACAATCCCCGAAGCCTGCCGTTTGGTGTTGGAAGCCGGTACGATGGGCAAGGGCGGCGAGATATTCATCTTTGATATGGGTGAGCCGGTCAAGATCGCTGACTTAGCGAAGCGTATGATCGAGCTTTCTGGTTTGCAGGTGGATAAAGACATAGAGATTAAATACACAGGTCTTCGTCCCGGTGAGAAATTATATGAGGAACTATTGAGCAACAAGGAGAATACGAAGGAAACCCCTCATGAGAAGATTCGTGTGGCAGCAGTCCGGGAGTATGCCTACAAGGATGTGGTAGAGCACATTGATCTATTAGCTGAATTATCCCTTCATGTACATATTCTTCCTATGGTGAGAGAGATGAAATCCTTCGTCCCCGAGTTCAAGAGCCAAAACTCTCAATTCACGAGATTGGACGGAGTGAATTAGCAATTTAGTTAGTAGATTATAAATCTGAATTATAAATGATTATCGCAGTAGATTTTGACGGAACAATCGTTGAGCATAAATATCCGGCGATAGGGAAGGAGATCCCTTTCGCTTTCGAGACATTGAGAAAGTTACAAACAGAACACCACAAGCTGATCTTATGGAGCGTGCGCGAGGGCAAGCTTTTGGATGAGGCTGTCACCTTTTGCCGAGAGCGGGGCTTGGAGTTTTACGCCGTGAACCGAGATTATCCGGAAGAAGAGAAAAACCTGAACAACCATTTCTCCCGTAAGCTGAAGGCCGATATTTTTATTGATGACCGTAATCTTGGTGGTCTCCCGGACTGGGGTATGATTTACGAGATGGTGAGTAAAAGACTTTCCTATGAGGATTTAATGCGGAAATACGAGTCGGAATACGAACCGGAGAAACCGAAAGGCCTTTTCTCTCGTTTGTTTCGCTAAATCCATATCATTCTGTGTTCAATGAAATAAAAAAAGAAAACAAAATAATATGAAAATCAAAAGATTACTACTTTTATTAGCTCTACCTCTATTGGTAGCGAGTTGTACTTCTTACAAGAACGTACCATACCTCCAAAACCCAGAGGCAGTGAACGATTTTGAGGAGACCCTTCCGTTGTATGACGCCAAGATCATGCCAAAAGACTTGTTGAGCATCACGGTCAATACGACAGACCCGAAGGCTGCGACTCCATTCAACTTGACGGTACAGACTCCAATCAATGCGGCTTTGACAAATATCAGTACGACCACGCAACCGACCATGCAGCAATACTTGGTGAATAATAAAGGAGAGATCGATTTCCCTGTTATCGGTCGCTTGGAAGTGGGTGGTCTCACCAAGAACGAGGCGGAGGACTTGATTCGTGAGCGTTTGAAACCTTATTTGAAGGAATCCCCGATCGTTACGGTCCGTATGTCTAATTACAAGATCTCCGTGTTGGGTGAGGTGGCCCGTCCGGGTAGCTTCACGATCGGCAACGAGAAGGTGAACGTTCTGGAGGCTTTGGCGATGGCAGGTGATATGACGATTTACGGTGTCCGTGATAACGTCAAGCTGATCCGTGAGGACGTGAACGGTAAGCGTGAGATCATTAACTTGAATTTGAATAATGCCGAAGTCGTGACTTCCCCGTATTATTACCTGAAGCAAAACGATATTATTTACGTGACCCCGAACAAGACGAAGGCTAAGAACTCCGATATCGGTAACAGCACGACCCTTTGGGTAAGCTCACTCTCGATTCTGGTATCTATTGCCGGCCTGTTGGTAAACATACTTAAGTAATTGAAAATTGAGAATTGAAAATTAAGAGAGATGATAGACGAACGGATAAATAATAACACTGGGATAGAGAACGAGGAACAAGAGATTGATTTGGTCGCTCTTTTATTTAAATACCTTTTTTATTGGCGTTGGTTTGTGGCTAGTATATTGATATGTTGCATCGCCACTTACCTGTTTCTTCGTTATCAAACGCCTGTATATAACATTTCCAGTTCCGTGTTGATAAAGGAGGAGGATAAGCGAAGCGGTTCGGGCAACAATCCGTTGGCGGCCATTCAAGACTTGGGAATGTTTTCCATGACAAATAATTTTGATAACGAGGTGGAGATATTGAAATCCCGTACATTGATAAAAAAAGTCGTGAACGACCTGAATTTATATGTTCGTGTAGCGGAAAAGCGAGCGTTCGGTTATGCGATGCCTCTTTATAAGAATAGTCCGGTGCGGATTTATATGACACCAGAAGAGGCCGATAAATTGGAGGAGCCGATTAAGCTGGATCTTACATTTACAAAAACAGGAAAATTGTCTGTTAAGGCTGAATATGTGCAAGATAAGGAAGAGCAAGAGATAGAACAG
The DNA here is from genome assembly GCF_023656845.1 of Parabacteroides sp. Y3-G-102. Classification (NCBI taxonomy): domain Bacteria; kingdom Pseudomonadati; phylum Bacteroidota; class Bacteroidia; order Bacteroidales; family Tannerellaceae; genus Parabacteroides; species Parabacteroides sp. Y3-G-102. The sequence continues at coordinate 62,437 of NZ_JAMOKU010000022.1, forward strand.
GCATTTGATCAATTGCCGGCGGTGTTACCAACACCTGTGGGTGTTTTAAGCTTTACGCAAGGCGATACCTTGTATATGGAAGAAGAGGAAATCGCTTTACGTGTTACCATAAATACGCCGACGGAGACCGCCGAGGATTATATGAAAGACTTGAGCGTGACCGCCTCTTCCCAGACCACGACGATAGCGAAGATCAGCGTGAACAATACAGTAAAGGAGCGAGGCGTGGATTTCGTGAATCGTTTGGTTGCGTTCTATAATCAAGATGCGAACGATGAGAAGAATGAGGTAGCTCAGAAAACCGCTGAGTTCATAGAGGAGCGTATCGGTATAATTAACCATGAGTTGGGTACGGCGGAGAGCGAGTTGGCGGATTTCAAGCAACGATCCGGTCTGACGGATTTGACAAGTGATGCCCGTCTAGCCTTACAAGAGAGTTCCAAGTATGAGCAGCAACGTACGGAGAACGCTACACAGATCAGCTTGGTTCAATTTCTGCGTACCTATATCAACGATCCGGTCAACAAGGAAGAGGTAATTCCTGCAAACGTAGGGTTACAGGATCAAAACCTCACTAGGGTGATTGAACAATATAACACGATGATCATCGAGCGTAAACGTTTATTACGTACCTCTTCGGAAAATAACCCGGCGGTGATAAACATGAACACCGGCGTTGAGGCGATGAGACGCAATGTCGAGACAACCGTGAATAGTGTCTTGCGAGGACTACAAATCGCCCAGAAAGATATTGAGCGTCAGGCTAGTAAATTTGAGAGCCGGATTAGTGATGCTCCAAAGCAAGAGAAAGAGTTCATGACTATTTCTCGCCAGCAAGAAATCAAGGCGACTTTATATATCATGCTGTTGCAGAAGCGGGAGGAAAATGCGATCACATTGGCAGCCACGGCTAATAATGGTCGTATTGTAGAGGAACCATTACCCGGGAAGGATCCTGTGGCTCCCAAGAAGCTCGTGTTTTTATTGGCTGCGTTTGTGGTGGGCCTGTTTATTCCGGTGGGAATCATCTTTGTCGTGGAATTATTGAAATATAAGATCGAGAATCGTGGCGATGTGGAGCAATTGACGAATGTTCCGATTTTGGGCGAGTTACCTTTGTGTGGTCATAAATCCTCCGATAAGGGAGCGATCGTGGTGCGCGAGAATAAGAACGACATGATGGAGGAGACCTTCCGAGGTTTGCGGACCAATCTGCTCTTTATGCTCCGGAAAGATCAAAAGGTCATACTTTTCTCTTCTACGCAGCCCGGAGAAGGTAAGTCTTTCGTGACTGGAAATCTCGCTGTCAGCTTGGCTTATTTGGGAAAGAAGGTGGTAGTGGTTGGTATGGATATCCGTAAGCCGGGCTTGAATAAGGTCTTCGATTTATCGAAAAGGCAGGAAGGAATATCTAATTATCTGATGGATCCGGAGGATAAGGATCTTTTTGATCTTGTGCAGCCTTCCGGCATCAGTCCGAACCTGGATATCCTTTTAGGAGGAACGATTCCCCCGAACCCGACGGAACTGGTAGCCCGTGATACCTTGGAGAAGGCGATAGAGCAATTGAAATCCCGTTATGACTACGTGTTGCTGGATACAGCCCCGATCGGTATGGTAACTGATACGGCCATAATAAGCCGTGTGGCCGACATGTGTGTTTATGTCTGCCGTGCGGACGTGACCCCGAAAGCCGCTTTCTGTTACATTAATGTTCTTAGGGACGAGCATAAATTTGACAAGTTGGCGGTAGTGATCAATGGAATCGACCTAAGTAAACGCAAGAACACCTATGGCTACGGTTATGGTAAGAAATACGGTTATGGCTATGGTAAACATTATGGTTATGGATACGGCTATGGGTATGGTTTTGAGGCGGAGAATAAGAAAAAGAAATAATAAGGAAATTTATAAAGAGTCATGAGACACGTATTATTTAGTCCCCCTGATATAACAGAGGCAGAGATCAGTGAAGTTGTTGATGCTTTGAAGTCCGGTTGGATAACTACCGGACCTAAAACTAAAAAATTAGAACAGCTGGTAGCAGAACGTTGTCATACCTCAAAAGCTGTTTGTTTGAATTCAAATACGGCATGTGCTGAGATAACTTTGCGTATATTAGGTATAGGAATCGGTGATGAGGTTATTGTTCCAGCCTATACTTATACAGCTACCGCAAGTGTGGTAGAGCATGTGGGGGCAAGATTGGTCATGATAGATTGTGAGCATGGAAAGTTCACGATGGATTATGAGAAATTAGAAGCGGCGATAACCGAGAGAACAAAAGCTATAATCCCGGTGGATTTGTTTGGTATTCCTTGTGGCTATGATACGATTTTCGATATAGTAGAACGGAAAAAGAATTTATTCCATCCAAATGATAACCCGATTCAAAAAGCCTTGAATCGAGTGATTGTTATGGCTGATGGTGCTCATTCTTTTGGAGCCTCATATAAAAAATTCCCAATAGGTTCTGTCGCCGATTTTACGAATTTCTCATTTCATGCGGTGAAAAACCTAACAACAGCGGAAGGCGGTGCGGTTGTTTGGAGAGATATTGAAGGGATAGATAATGATGAGTTATATCACCAATATATGTTATTGAGTCTTCATGGTCAGAGTAAAGACGCTTTGGCAAAAACGAAGTTGGGAGCGTGGGAGTATGATATTATTGGGCCATGGTATAAATGTAATATGACAGATGTCTGTGCGGGCATAGGTCTAGGACAAATAAAAAGGTATGATGAGATTTTGTCCCGTCGAAAAGAAATTATAGACCGTTATAATAAAGGATTGAAGGGGCTACCTATTACGGTGGTAACGCATTATACTTCAGATATTGTCTCTTCTGGACATTTATATATTATAAATCTGAATGACAAAGATGCCGAACAACGGAACAAATTTATAGAGAAAATGGCCGGATTAGGAGTTGCGACCAATGTACATTATAAACCGCTTCCTATGCACACAGGCTATAAGAAATTGGGGTTCAAGATAGAGGACTATCCAAATGCTTATAAGCAATTTAAAAATGTTGTGACATTGCCGCTTCATACCTGCTTGTCTGATGAAGATGTGGATTATGTGATTGAGTGCATGAAGGAATGTTTAAAATGAGATAGGATATGACATTTGAAAGATTGTATCATATAGTTCGAATCTCTTTGCTGAGAAATGGGTTTTATTTTGAAATATGATTGGTATATTTTGTAGTTGAATTAAATTTTAAATATGTATGAACGATATGTAAAACGTGGAATAGATTTTATTCTTGCGTTGATAATTTTGCCATTTGTACTATTTGTAATAGTCATAATGACTCCATTTATTCTTATCTCAGATCCAGGTCCAATATTCTACAGTGGATTAAGAAGGGGACGTAATGGAATGCCTTTCAAAATGTATAAGTTCCGTTCAATGTATGTTAATTCTCCGGATGTAAGGAATCTCGATGGGTCTACATTCAATGGACATGATGATCCTAGAGTGACACCAATAGGTCGGTTTATGCGGAAGACTTCTATCGATGAGATTCCACAATTCTTGAATGTCCTGATTGGGGATATGAGTTTTGTTGGACCTAGGCCTACTTTAGCGACTAAATCATTTGAAGAAGTTGAAGTAGAAAGAAGAAAACGATATGATGTGAAACCTGGTATTACTGGATATGCTCAGGCTTATTTTAGAAATTCTATTTCTCAAGAAGATAAATTTAAATATGATCTGTACTATGTAGATCATGTTTCTTTTAAGTTAGACTTGAAGATTTTGTCGCAGACGATGATTTCTGTAATAAAACGAGAAAATATTTATGTTAAAAAGAAAAATAACGATAATCGATAAGATAAACAAGATCTATTTATAAGTGAAACGATTATTAATTATAGGAGCTTCAATATTGCAATTGCCAGCAATATTGAAAGCCAAAGAAATGGGATTGTATGTAGGAGTCGCTGATTTTAACCCACATGCGATTGGTGTATCTCATGCTGACGAATACTTCAATGTGAGTACAATTGATGAAGAGGGAGTGTATCGAGCCGGAAGAGAATTTAAAGCAGATGGTATTGTTACATTGGCCACAGACATGCCAATGCGGGCTGTGGCCTATGCTACTCATAAATTAGGTCTTGTTGGAATATCATACGATACGGCGATTAAGGCAACTGATAAGGGAGAAATGATCAAAGCTTTTGAAGTTGCAGGGGTAGAACATCCATGGTATTATATACTTCACACTCCAGAAGATTTGAAGAAGGTTGTTTCTGAAATTACGTATCCTTGTATCAGCAAACCTGTGGATAACGCGGGCAGTAGAGGTGTTGTTCTAATTGAAAGTTCAAAGGATTTGGAGAATGCAATTCAATATAGTTCTCTAAACGGACGAAATGGTGGTGTCATTATTGAGGAATATTTAAAAGGCAGTGAGGTCAGTGTTGAGGTTATGGTTGTTAATGAAGATGTTCATATATTGCAAGTTACAGATAAATTGACAACAGGAAGCCCCCATTTTGTTGAGATGGGACATAGCCAGCCTAGCTTATTAGACTATAAGGATATTAGGGCGATCAAAGATTTGGCAAAAAGAGCCGTGAGTTCTATCGGTATTAATCATGGCCCAGCTCATGTGGAAATAATGCTAACAGATCAAGGACCAAAAATGATTGAACTTGGAGCAAGGATGGGTGGAGACTGTATTACTACACATTTAGTGCCATTGTCTACGGGTATTGATATGGTGAAAGCTACTATACAAATAGCGTTGGGAGAATGCCCTTCTATTGCTCCGAGATTTGATAAAGGAGCGGCGATACGTTATATAGAAGAGACAAATGGTGTTATTGAGAATATTTCGGGAATTGATAAAGTGAATAGCATAAATGGTATTGAGCATGTCGTGTTGACTAAAGCCGTAGGTGATGTCGTTAATCGGATTAGCAGTAGTGTGGATCGTATCGGATATGTAATTTCTCAAGCGGATACAGCTCAAGCTGCTATTGATCTTTGCGAAAATGCGATGAAACATATTGTTATTACTACTAAATAATGATAAAAACATAAGTGTTGTTATGGAATTGAAAGGGAAACGTCTTTTATATATAGGTGGGAGTGCTTCAATAACTGATATTGCATTCTATACTAAGAGTCATGGTATAAAGTTGCTAGTTGCAGGGAAATCAATACCGCAAGATATACAAGCATTGACAGATGAACAATATATTATTGATGTTTGCGATAGGGAATGTCTGAAGAAAATAGTGCTAGAACATGCTGTTGATGGCATATTGGTTATAGGAAATGAGGACATTATAACAAGTGTGGTTGATGTGGCAGAGAATATAGGTCTTGATTTCTATGTAAATCGTAATCAATGGGTTGAATTACAGGATAAAAAGAATTTTAAGAGAAACTGTATAAAGTATGGTATTCCTATTGTAGAGACTTACGAGTTGTCAAATGATTCTGATTCAGTTCAAATACCCCGAAGTGCCTATCCGATTATTTTGAAACCAGCTGATAGTTGCGGGTCAAAAGGAATCTCAATATGTAATTCGGAAAAAGAATTGAAGCAATCAATTCAAAAAGCGAAATTATATTCAAGGACAAATCGGTTTTTATGTGAAAAATATATGGATTGCCCGGAGATTACCATTAAATATTTATTTGATCGTGGAAATATATATGTATGGGAAATAAATGATCGATTTGTTAATAGAGAGCAAAAGAATGTAGGAGCAATAGCGGATTGTACTATATATCCATCAAAACATGTGAAGCTATATTTTGAAACGTTGCATTCGAAGATGGTTGAAATGCTTAAAGATTTCAATATTTATAATGGAACTATGTTCATACAAGCATTTGTTGATGGAGAAATTATCCGGCCTTATGATCCAGGGATTAGGTTTTCAGGAGGATTATCGTATTTTATCACAAAGCATGTTTTTGATGTGAATCCATTGGAATTTATGATAAACACGTCACTTGTTGGACGGATGTATTTAGGAGATGAAAACCTTATCGAACGAATAAGCGTAGATATGAATGGCCGCTTTCTCGCCAATTATTCAATTTTAGCAAAGAAAGGAACTATTGCTGAAATCGAGGGTATGGATCGTGTAGCAAAAATACCTGAGGTGTTTAATACAATACAATTGCTTCATGTGGGAGATGAAGTAAATATGATAGGTACTTTGCAGCAGGTATTTGCAAGATTCCATATAGAAGCTAAGAGTAGAGAAGAGCTGAATCGGATTATAAATAAAGTATATAATGCAATTCAACTGAAAGGTATAGATGGGGAAAATATGAAACTCTGTCAAAAAATTAGTATATTATAAGTAAGTTTGAGCATGAAGAGATATACTGATATCTTAGTTGATTTTGTTGTTGCGCTTAAATATAAGGATTTACCGTCCTGTGTCATTGAACAGACAAAATTGTTTATAGCTGATTATTATGCAGCTAGTATAGCAGGATATAGAGTTAATAAGCAGTTCAATAAGGTGGTAATGTCCATTATAAAAGAAGATAGTGGAACAGAACAGGCATCAATATTATTTGAGAAGAAAAAATATCCAGTGGCTAATGCGGCTTTTATGAACGCAGTTTATGCGCATGGCGCAGATATGGATGATGGTAATCGGAAATCTGCGGGTCATATCGGAGCCCATGTGATATCTTCTGTTTTTGCGTTGGGTGAGAAGCTGGGGGTAACATGGAAGGATATTATTGTCGCAATAAATGTAGGATATGAATTTTTTAATAGGATAGCAGGTGCTGCACAGCCAGGACTTTATAACAGAGGTTTTCATTCAACGGGGATTGCAGGAGCAATGGCTTGTGGGGCTGCTTGTGCAAAACTAATGGGATTAGATCGATGTGGAGTTTATAATAGTGTGTCTTTAGCAGCGATTCAGTCTAGTGGTTTGATTATTATAGATGAGAGTGGGCAAAGGTGTAAGCCGATTAATCCTGCAAATGCGGCAAGGATAGGTGTTCTTTCTGCTTTAATGGCAGAGAAGGGATTATTGAGTTCACAAAATCCATTGGAGAGTAAAAAAGGGTGGTTTCATGCTTTTACGGATCATGTTGATGAAACTATCCTTTTGGGAGGTCTTGGCGTGGATTTTACAATTTGTGAAAGTTATTTGAAGCTGTATCCAACATGCCGTCATACACATTGTTGTATTGATAGTATTCTGAAAATACGGGAACGAATGGGGGATAAAAAAACTTTTTTGCCTGATATTATAGAGAAAATTGAAGTAAATATTTATCCAAGTGCGATTAAGTCGGCAGGAATAATTCGGAATCCACGTTCACAAGAAGAGGCGAAATTCTCAATTTATTATGCGATAGCTGTAGCATTCAACAATGGAGATTTCTCTATAGAGGATCTTCAGGTTGAAAGGATTGATTCTGTAATAAATGATTTGTTAGCGAAAATAGAATTAGTACCAGATCCTTTGATGGAAGATAGAGCGTGTGGGATCAGAGGTTCCCGAATAAAAGTTGTATTGTGTGATGGGGAAATTTTTGAGGAAACGATATTAATACCGAAAGGGGAAGGAATAGGATCGCTTGATTGGAATAATTTACGAGTTAAAATGTACGCATGTTCATATGGAGTTATCTCGGAAAAAATGTCTAATTTATTGATAAATAGGTGTATGGATATTGATGTTGATGAACCTTTCGGATCGATTATGTTGTTTTTCGATAAGGATTTGCGATTGTTGGGTTATAAAGATCAACAGGATTGTTAACGTGTAAAAGAATGCTGATATGTCTAAAGTCTCGATTATTATCCCTGTATATAATGCGGAAAAAACACTTTGTAGGTGTCTTGATAGTTTAGTTGTACAGACTTATGAAGATGTAGAGATAATTTTAGTAAATGATGGCTCTGTTGATAGTAGTCGGAATATTTGTGAAACATATAGAGATAAATATTCTCAGATTATATTGATTAATCAGGAGAATGCAGGACCTGCTACAGCTCGGAATGTCGGAATAGATAGTGCTAGTGGTAAATATATTTCTTTTGTGGATGCGGATGATTATGTTGAATGTGGTATGATTGAAGAAATGGTTAATGCGGCAGAAACTAATCATGCGGAAATGGTTATTTGTGGGTATGATCAAGAACATTCTGGCGTTATTGTAAAACATGAATATAAATATGATGCTGGATTATATGTAGGGGAAGGAGCAAGGAAAATAGCAATTGACTTAATAAGCGATGTGTCTGCTAAAAGGATACCTCCCTATTCTCCAGTGAGAATGATATTAAAAGATGTTTTGGAGAATCCTCAAATCCGATATGCAAAAGGAATGATACGAAGTGAAGATTATTACTTCTTTGTACAACTTCATTTTCGCATAAAGAGATTGTATTTACTGGGAGATAAACCTCTGTATCATTATATTGAAGTCAGCAATTCAGTAACTCATAGATATGTTCCAAAGTATTGGAGTTCAGTGAAAAAAATATACCATGGGTTGCTAGAAAAACTTCCAGAAGACGAGGGGATTAAGAGACGATTAGGAGTGATGCTTGTTCAGCGTTCTTTGATAGCTTTAAATAATGTGTCCCGAAAAAAGAGTAAGGATATGTTTAGAAAAGAGCTGTATGAAATAATTTTGGATGAAGATTTGAATTATGTCATTTTTAAGATGAATACTATCTCATATCTGAAATCTTATATTTGGCTAATGAGTAATCATGTGTATTTAATTATATATTGGAGATATTTGCTGAAATTTTATCGAAATAAAATATTTTTATAGTTAAAAGCGCATAGAAATGATGAAAGTAGATAGATTTAAATTTAATATTATATTTCGATTTAGTTTAGTGTTTTCCTTAATATCGATATATATTCTTGCGGTAAGAGACTATTCAGTTGTAATAATTCTTCCTTGCATGATGTTTTTATTAGGTATGTATTTTTCTATTAAAAATATTTATGATAATATTTTTTTATTTTCGTTTTTACTTTGTTTCTTTACTTTTCTATTAGGTGGACAGTTGTTCGATAAATTCTTAAATGTGTATGGCTATGATTTTTCAAAAGATATAGAATTACATGCTGATTTGGTTTTATTGATTGCGCTGACAGGATTGATGTTTGGATATTTATTGGCAGATAAAACAAAAGAAAATAAGCCTGTTTTTAGAGCAGTGGATTATAATAGTGCTTATTACGTGAACGTAAGAACTGTTAGTAAATATTTGTTTTTTGTGTCGTATGCATTGTGGATGCTTATCTTGTTAGATAATGTTCTTTATGTTATTCAATATGGATATATAAGTTACTATTTGTCATATTTGAGTAGAGTACCTGCTTTTATAAGAGTGTTTGGCTATATGGCTCCATCTGCATTCTTTTTGTATCTTGCAACAATGCCCACAAAAAGAGATGCTAAAATAGTTATTATAATGTACTCTTTTTACCTGTTATTGTCGTTAGGAACAGGGAGACGGATTTATTTTATGACTGGATTCTTGATCATATTTGCTTATATGATGCTACGAAATGTTGTTAATCCTGAAAGAAGGCCTTGGATTAGTAAAAAACAATTAATTTACATATGCGCATTACTACCAGTATTGTTAATGTTTATGTATTTTTTTGAATATGTCAGATCAGAACATGCTGTAGGTATAGCTTCAGAATATTCTCCTTTACTGGGTTTTTTTGTTCGCCAAGGAACCTCTATAAATGTTATCAAATATGCAGAATTATTTGAGGAAAGGCTAAATCCTGATGCCTATTATTCGTTATATAATACTTTAAAGTGGCTACAAGATAGTTGGATTGATTATCTATTGAATTTAAACTTAAACTTTGAATTTGGACGGCAATCGCTGGAAACCGCAATCTCTGGAACAAGTCTTGCGGATTTTGTGTCATATAATGCTAATCCAACAACCTATTTGACGGGTATGGGGTATGGTTCTTGTTATATAGAAGAATTATATGTTGATTTTGGCTATATCGGAGTTTTTTTAGGCAATGTTATATATGGTATTTTGTTGTGTGTTTTATTGAAAAATGCGGTGAATAAAGGGAATATATGGAAGATTGCGATTGGATTGTTTATGATAGATGCAATATTTAAAGCCCCAAGAGCGACGTTCGATGCTTTTTGGGGATCATTTTTGTATTTTAATTCTTGGGGACCATTTTTGCTGATCTTTATTTTTGTAAATGTTTACATGACAAAGAATAATAGATCTGTAAGATAACTTGTTATAAGCTCTTTTTAGTGTAATGGTAGTAGATTCTAATAGTATTTCCAAAAATAATAAACGTATCGCTAAAAATACGTTTTTCTTATATATTCGGATGTTTCTAATAATGTTAGTGTCCCTTTACACTTCACGTGTAGTATTGAAAGTCTTGGGTGTTGAAGATTTTGGGATATATAATGTAGTTGGAGGTGTAGTAGCAATGCTGAATATTATAGTTAATACATTGTCACGAGCCAGTACCCGTTTTATCACATTTGCTTTAGGAAAGGACGACAAGGAAGAATTGAAACAAATTTTTTCAACAGTGATCTGTATTCATCTTCTTTTGGCTGGACTTCTTGTTCTTGTAGGGGAGACTGTTGGTTTGTGGTTTGTATGTAATAAATTGGTTATACCAGCAGAAAGAATGACCGCTGCTTTATGGGTGTATCATAGTTCTATTTTAATTGCAGTTGTTACTTTTGTGAATATACCTTATAATGCTTTGATTATTGCGCATGAGCGGATGGGGGCTTTTGCTTATATTTCTATAATAGAGGTTTTTCTAAAATTATTAGTGGCATGGACTTTGATTTATACGTCTCAGGATAAATTAATTATATATGCTGTACTTCTCTTTGTTGTTCAATTTTTAATACGGATAGTATATGGCTATTATTGTTCTATCCATTTCCCGGAATGTAAGGTTAAGTTAGTTTGGAATGTACAATGGCTGAAAAAAATTTTTGCTTATGTAGGATGGACATTAAATGGAAGTTTTGCGATTGTGGGATATACACAGGGTATTAATATACTTTTAAATCTTTTTTTTGGCCCTGCAGTCAATGCCGCACGGGCTATTGCTGTCCAAGTAGAAGCTGCTGTTGTTTCTTTTGTGCAAAATTTTCAAACAGCAGTTAGACCTCAGATTGTAAAATCATATGCTATGTCTGATATACTATATATGCATAAATTGATTATTATGTCTTCAAAGTATGGCTTTTTTTTGATGCTATTAATAGTTTTGCCACTTACATTATGCATAAATCCAATATTAAAAATGTGGTTAGGAAATGTGCCTGAATATACAGCTGGTTTTGTGCGTATAATGTTTATTGTTGCGTTGTTATGGCCTTTACGTGGTGCTATGATTGATGCAATTCATGCGACGGGGGATATAAAGAAATTTCAAATATACGAAGGGACTTCTCTTTTATTGACTGTTCCTATTGCTTATCTGGCATTGGAATTTTATCATATTTCTCCAGAAATTGTCATGTGTATCTACCTTTTTGTTGAACTTTTTACACAGGGCATACGAATTTGGATTGTCTTGAGTAAAATATCTATTTCCTATCGTTGTTATTTTAGAGAAGTCTTATATCCGATTGGTATATCTTCTTTGTTTGCTTTTATTCCATTCTTCTTGATTCATATGACAGAAAACGAGGAATTTTCTAAAGTTGTGCTTTATATGGCTGCGTCTTTTTTTTACGTATTGATGTGTATATTGATTTTTGGAATGAAATGGACGGAGCGGATTTGGACGTTTAATTATATTAAAAAATTAGTATGGATATTTATAAGGAAAGTGACTTTCTGGAGATGAAGTGTATCTGTTGGTTGATATTGAAGGAACGAAAGTTCGGAGGGTTATAAAAATCATAAAAGAAGATATAGAATGAAGTTAGTACTTGGAACAATGACATTCGGAGAGTCCGTATTCGCTCCGAATGTGGATGAGTTTGTAGAGATGTTTCTAGATGCGGGATATGAGGAGCTTGATACGGCATATGTCTACAACGAAGGGAACTGTGAAAAGCTGTTGGGAGAGGTTCTGCCTAAACTCCGCAGCCCGTATAAAATTTCAACAAAAGTGAATCCTCGGATTACCGGTAAGTTGGACGGAGAAGCTGCCTATATTCAACTAAACGAGTCGTTAAAAAGGCTAGGGGTTCCTGTAGTAGATATTTTCTATCTTCATTTTCCCGATCCTGCAACGCCGGTGGAAAACGTTTTGGAGGCCTGTAATAATCTCTATCGAGAAGGAAAATTCAGAGAGTTAGGACTTTCTAATTTTCCGGCATGGATGGTTGTGGATGTATGGCATATCTGCCATAAGAACGGTTGGGTATTGCCGACTGTGTTCGAGGGTATTTACAACCCTTTGACTAGAAAAGCAGAAACTGAGCTGAACGAATGCTTGAATCATTTCGGGATTCGTTTCTATGCCTATAATCCGATGGCTGGCGGATTACTTACAGGACGTTATGGAAGATATGAGGACGCTCCGATGGATGGGCGCTTCACGCATCGTCCGAACTACCAGAAGCGTTACTGGAAAAAGAGCTATTTCGATGCTGTGGAAATTATCAAATTGGCCTGCGAGGAAGAGGGTATTACTACTATTGAAGCAACTTATCGCTGGCTTGCTTATCATTCTATGTTGAATGTGGAACGTGGGGATGCGATTATCATCGGTGCTTCCAAGGCGGATCACCTGAAGCAGAATATGGAAACAGTGAAAGCGGGTCCCTTGTCGGATGCGGTCGTGGATGCTTTTGAAAAAGCCTGGCAGCACTGTAAAGCGGATTGTCCTGAATACTTCACTTTGTATAAAGGTAAAGGCTCTGTGGGAGGAGAGAAGAAATAATGCTGAATCAAGAAAGAGTATTTGATGTGTTGGCAAAGCATGGTGTTACATTCTTTACGGGTGTACCGGATTCTTATTTGAATGGTTTCTGTAATTATGCCCTAAACAATTGTGGAAGTAGAAATATCATTGCGGCCAATGAGGGGAATGCGGTAGGTATTGCCTCCGGACATTATTTTGCAACTAAAGAGATTCCTCTTGTCTATATGCAGAACAGTGGACTGGGGAATACGGTGAATCCTTTGGTAAGTCTTGTGGATAAGGATGTGTATGCTGTTCCTATGCTTTTACTTGTCGGCTGGCGTGGGCAAGGAAACTCTGAGCCGAATCATCCGCAGCATAAGCTACAGGGGGAGATTACACCCGAACTGCTGGAAATCATGCACATCCCCTACACCATCCTTGATGATGACGATGATAAGTTTGCTAAAACAGTGGAGAAAGCGGTCAAATATTGTAAAGAATCCCGACAGCCTTACGGTTTGATCGCACCAAAGGGTGTCATGGCGGCGAGTGATAAGCCGAATAACGTGGACAATACTTATCCAATGAGTAGGGAAGAAGCAATAGAAATCATTTTGAACAATATGCCGGAGAATACCATCTATTCCGCAACGACAGGAAGAGCAACTAGAGAACTGTTTTTCTTGCGAGAAAAGAGAGGTGAAACAAAAGCGCATGACTTTCTCAATGTCGGTTCTATGGGACATGCAAGCTCTGTGGCGTTTGGGATTGCACTGGAGAGACTTGAACGGAAGGTTGTTGCTTTGGATGGTGATAGTGCCTGCATGATGCATATGGGGGCAATGACAATGGTCAGCAAGCTTGATGCTCCAAACTTCATGCATATCGTTTTGAACAATGGAGCGCATGAGTCTGTGGGCGGGCAACCATCTGCCGGTCATAAGGTTGACTTTACCAAAATAGCGGAGGCATGCGGATATGCGACGGTCGGACATCCTGTAACAACAAAGGTGGAGCTGAAGGAGGCTTTGGAAATTCTACGTGATTGTAGCAAGGCGTCTTTCATTGATTGCCGAATTCATAAGGGATTGAGCAGAAAATTGCCACCGATTGTGTTTGAGCACAGAAAAGTGATAAATGACCTGATAGATGATTTGAACGAATAAAAATAATAATGGGTAACAAAACAAAGTCCCGTATTAATCGGAAGGGAGAAATATAATCATGAACAGTATGGAAAAAACAAGAGAATTTCTGAAGTCAATCGGTCTCCCCGGAGGGGATGCATACGATTTGCCTACTTCTGAAAAACGATTTGCGGATGGTGGCCAGTACCGCTTTGAAGTTCCCGGAATTCAAGGCCCGAAAGTAATGCAGGCTCTTTTGGAGGCAATGGATGGGTACGGTTTGTACCTGCACCGTGTAACGCAGACTCAGGGTATTATACGTTTGACAGATGAGGAGATTGGTAAGATGGTGGAGCTTGCCCACAAATGGCAGACTGATCTGATTCTTGCCATCGGCCCCCGTGCAACCACGGACACGTCTGCGTCGGTACATACGGAGGAGGGTGTTCGTATGGGGTATCGTTTGCGTGGTCAGGAGCAGATTGTTCGCGCCATAGAGGATGTGAAACGTGCCGCTCGTCTCGGATGCCGTAGCTTCCTTGTTTATGATGAAGGATGCCTGTGGGCATTGAACGAAATGCGCAAAGCAGGAGAGATTCCTACGGACTGTCATTTTAAGGTATCTGCCCATACGGGACACGGAAATCCTTGTTCCGCAAAGTTGTTGGAAAGAATTGGAGCAGACTCTATAAATCCTGTTCGTGACATTCAGCTCCAAATGTTAGCGGCTATGCGTCAGGCAGTGGACTGTCCAATCGACATTCATACCGAAAACCCGAAATCCACAGGTGGGTTTATCCGTCATTACGAAGTGCCGGAAATGATCCGTATAGCCGCACCGATTTACCTTAAGACCGGAGGTTCCGTGGCTGTGACTCACAGCTGGAGCAGTACCGAGGACGATGCGCGTAAGCGCGCAAAACAGTGCTGCCTTGTGAAGCGCATGATTGATGAGTATTATCCGGAAGCTGTTTGGTCTCCGAGAGGCAGTCTACTTTAAGATATTAAGATTGAAGTTCAGACGAATAGATAGAAAAGGAAAAGAAAAGAATAATCATGAGACATCATTTGTATAATCCGGGTTTCAAATTTGTAGTGGAACCTGAGCATTTTAATAAGTATACTGACCGTGAGTTGCTTCAGTATTGCCTTGGAGCAACCATGTACATGCCGGGGTTCAAGGACTTTACTCCAAAAATATTAAATAACTCAATACAAGGTCTGACAACCATAGTTCTCTGTTTTGAGGATGCCTGCCCGGAAGAAAAAGTTCCAGAAGCTATGGATAACGTTCATCATCTGTTGGCAACGGTAACGGAAGCTGTGGAAAATGGAACGTTGGATGCCGATAAGGTTCCGCTGATCTTTGTCCGTATTCGTAATCTTGCTCAGTTCAAGGCATTTGGAGAAAGGTTGACGAAACAGGAGGTTAAGTCCTTGTGTGGTATTAACTTCCCGAAATTTAACGCCGAGAATGGCTATGAATATTATGCATACCTACGAGATCTGAATGACCGCTTTGGTGAGATCCTCTATGGTATGCCGATTATTGAGGATGCGGAAGTTGCTTATAAAGAAACTCGCATGATAGAGTTGATGGGTATTAAAAAGATTTTGGACAAGTATCGTGATCTGGTGCTACAGGTTCGTGTCGGAGGTACGGATTTTAGCTCCGTATTTGGTGTGCGTCGTGGTGTCGATTATTCGATTTATGATATTATGGCGGTGCGTGAGTGCTTGTCTGATATCATCAATGTTTGTGGACGCGACAATGATTATGTAATTTCCGGTCCTGTCTGGGAGTATTTTCGTGCTCCAAAGGAATTGATGTTTGAGGAGCTTCCGAATCATGGCATTGAGGACTATCTGATGAAGAGGTTGCCTATTGTAAATAATGAGATTGATGGACTGCTTAGGGAGGTCATTCAAGATAAAGCGAATGGATTTGTTGGGCGTACTGTCATCCATCCCACCCATGTGAAGTTTGTCAATGCATTGATGGCGGTTACAAAGGAAGAGTACGACGATGCCTGTCAGATTCTCGGTACAGGCGGTGGTGTGGTAAAGAGTTCTGGCGGCAATAAGATGAATGAAATCAAGCCGCACACCAATTGGGCGAAGAAGGTTTACAACAGGGCACGTGCATTTAGCGTTATTGAGAATGAAGGTGCTTATGTTAAGTTGTTTGCTGTAAATGAGTAATATGACAAGGAGAATATCATGAGTGTTGAAATACATACACCAATCACAGAAGAAGCAGCGGCAATCTTGCAAGTTGGAGATACCGTCACCATAACCGGTTATATCCTCTGTGGTCGTGATGCTGTATTACCTAAGGTCATTAAAATGGTAAAAGAGGGCGAAGTAGATGGGCTTGGTATTTCTCTGCAAGGAAATGTTATTTTCCATACTGCGGTCAGCCCTGCAGGTGTGGGACCTACATCCAGTAATAAACTGGAGATTGAGAGTAGTATGGAACCATTGAGTAAAGCGGGAATCAAGCTGCATCTTGGCAAAGGGGCAATCCATAAGGAAACAGTGGAAGCTTTACATAAATATAATGCTGTTTATGCGGTTATTCCGCCAGTGACGGCCTTGCTTGCAGATAAAACCATTGAGCAGAAGCTTGTGGCTTTCCCGGAACTTGGTATGGAAGCGTTATATCAGTTGAAAGTAGTACAATATCCGGCTATTATTGCGGCTGCACATGGGAGGAGCATTTATGAATAAGAATTATGAGAAAATAGTTTCGCTTGTTTGCGATACGCTTGTAGAGGCAGGCTCCACTTTCCGAGAAGATAAGAAGAAAGCTTATAAAAGAGTAATCGCATCGGAAGATAACGAGAGGGCTAAGTGGGTTTTGGAGACCGTACTTGCGAATGCGGAAGCTGCGGAGAAAAATCATAGTCCACTTTGTGATGATACCGGTATCCCGCACATGGTGCTGGAGGTTGGTCAGGATGCGGCAGTGACCGGTCGGATGCTGGACGCTATTAGGGAAGGAATTGCAGAAGGTCTGCGTAGACTTCCTGGACGACCAATGGGCATTATGGGGGATGACAGCCATAGAATTGATCAGTCCGGTGGTTTGAATCCTGATAGTGCAGGAGTGGAACCTGCTCCGATATTAATCCGACGCTGTCAAGACAATGTTATTAGACTGCACATTTTGATGTTTGGTGGCGGTCCTGCTATTAGGGCAAAAACTTACCGTGTATTCCATAAGCACAATACGCAGGTGGTGTTAGATGAAATCGTAAACTGGGCGACAGAAGGTGTTACTCAGCTCGGATGTTCACCATGCACATTGGCTGTGGGTGTTGGGAGAAGCCATTTTGAAGCTACATCTATGATGCTTCAGGCTCAAGTGGATGGTAGATATGATTTTCAAAGCGAGATGGAGCAGGAAATAACGAGACGTGTGAATGAAGCAAATATAGGACCTCTTGGCCTTCATGGTAAGACGAGCGTGATTGCGACCTTTATGAAGGTTGGTCCACAGCGTGCAAGTGGCGTTAGGATAGTCTGCGTTCGTCCGACCTGTTGCTTTGAACCGAGGATAGCGAGTGTTGAACTTGAGTAATAAGGGGATATATCTCCTCTTCTATGTCTTCAACTCCCATGGTGTCAATCATGGGAGTACATATCGCCGATATGCTTATCGGTATAACGCCAAAAAAGAAAGAGGAACTTCCATGGAAGTGTTTGCAAGAAATGAGAACCACAAAGGTGCGATGATGAATGTGTAGATGATAGAATAGACTGTAGAATCGATATAGAATAAAGATTTTGTACCGGTCTTCTTTCTCCCTTCGGGGAGGTAAGGAGGCCGGTTCTGTTTTTATGTATGCCTTGATGATCCATATATAAATGTGGGATTCGGCCTTCTGCGGCGCAGGGATAAATATTCCCCCTGTGATCGTGGAAATGAAAAATCTTATGAAAGATTTGAAGGGACTATTAGGCGAATTTCGGGGTTGGCCTACCGTTGAGTTGTTTAGTGTGCGTCTGGCCGGATTGTCGGCGGAAGATAGGGAAAGGCATTTGCTGGGGTTTTGTAAGCTGGCTTTCGGGCATTATGAAGAGTTGCCGATGGGATATCGGAGATTGGTGGATGGTTATTTGGATAGGGAGCGAGGGGAGAACTTGATGGTGTGGTATTTGACAAGGCATACGCCGTGGAAGAATGCCCGTTATGAGTTGCATCGACCGGACTTGTTTTTGCGGATGGCGAAGCTGGTGGAGTTTACGGATCGGGATGGGCGTTTGCCTTATTCTCATTTGGCGGCTTGTTTATGTATGGCGTTTTCCGTCCGGAGTTTATCGGATCCTAATTCGGAGGTCTTGCCGAAATCCTTGGCTAGCCGTTTGAGCGCATTGAATATATTACCAAGTGATATTTTGGAACTGGCGGGGAAGAGGGAAATAACGGATGAGATGTGATTCTTTATTGATAAATGTTAAATGTACGTGGATTGAAGTCGATGAAATTTGGTG
This sequence comes from Parabacteroides sp. Y3-G-102, assembly GCF_023656845.1. Lineage (NCBI taxonomy): Bacteria > Pseudomonadati > Bacteroidota > Bacteroidia > Bacteroidales > Tannerellaceae > Parabacteroides > Parabacteroides sp. Y3-G-102. The sequence goes on from NZ_JAMOKU010000022.1 coordinate 80,921, forward strand.
TGTTTTTCGTTGATTTGGGAATGTGTGTGTTGGCTGCTAGGTCGTTAACTGTTTTGCGTCATCGAAGTCAGGCTTTGTGGCTATTATACCTTTGTCATGTGTTCGAAGCATGGTTACATTCATTTATTCATTAAAAACGTATAGTTATGGCATTGAAATTTAAATTAGTAATGAGAAAGAATCTAGGTGAGGATCACGAATCTATTCCTGAAAAGGTATACGCTCAAATGGTGTATGGAGATCTGGTTACTTTTGATGAATTTGCGGAGGAGGTGGCAGATAGCTCTGGTGTAGGTAGCGCTAGCGTGAAGGCGGTTCTGGATCGTATGAATGTGGTGTTGGTCCGTCATTTACAGCATGGCAGGCGTGTCAGTGTAGGTGAGCTGGGACTTTTCCGCTTTTGTTTCGGATCGTCGGGGGTACCGGATGAGAAGACGTTTTCAACGAACTTGATTCGGGAGCCGAAAGTACGGTTCTACCCGGGCAAGGCGCTACGCGTAGCCAAGAGCCGGACAAGTTTTGAGAAGACTGTGCTTCCAAATGAAGAAGATACGGGTGGAAACGGGAGTGATAGTGAAAGTCCGGATGAAATCTAAGAGCTATGAGGCGTTTGACGATTCAATTAATTGTTGCGATCCTGCTCTCAATGAGCGGGATCACACTTCTCTTCAGCGGATTCTGGATTGATCCGCAAGGATTGATCGATAACAGTGTACTGGTGGCTTTCGGTGAGATCAGTACGTTTGCCGGGGCCCTTTTTGGAGTGGACTACTCTTATAAATTGAAAATTAATAATTGAAAATTGAAAATTATGGAAAGACATGATAAAAGGTTAACAGAGCATTTTTGTTTGGATGAGTTTACTTATAGTGGTATTGCCGTGGACAATGCGATAAATAATCAGCCTCCTCCTTGTGCATGTCTAGCGCTTCAAAATTTGGCAGTTGGTTTATTGGAACCATTACGTCTATTGTATGGGGCACCGATTGCTATATTGAGTGGATATCGGAATGAGAAGGTAAATCGTCTTGCTGGCGGGGTCGTTACCAGCCAACACTTGAAAGGAGAAGCGGCAGATTGCTATGTTGCCGATGGGCCGGAAAAATTGTTGGATGTATTGCAATGTTCCGGTTTAGTATTTGACCAAGCTATATTATATGGACGAAGACGTTTTTTGCATCTTTCCTTAAAGATAAATGGAAATAACAGGATGCAAGTGTTAGTTTATATGCTTTGTGTTGTCTGTATGTTCTGTAGTTGTGGAGCGTTAGTTCTTTTTTAATAATAAAACTGTGTGGACTGAAAAGGATATGATATATTTGCCTCCTATGATTAAACTTGAATATCTAAAAAAGATACGTGTTCGTTGGATTATATTGGCGATTTTTCTTGTCGCAATATGGATCGTGATGGGAAATCCCAGATTAGGCGAATGGTATTCCCGTTCGATTTATCCATGGGTATCGGGTATGCTATCTCGTTTCTCCTGCTTGTTCCCTTTTTCCGTAGGGGATTGTTTTATTTATGGTAGCATCGCCGGGTTATTAGGGTATCTGTCGTATGCGATTATAAGGAGGCGGAGGATCGGGAGGACAATAAGGCATGTCGTGGAATATCTGGCATGGGTGTATGTCTGGTTCTATATCGCTTGGGGATTGAATTATTTCCGGGAAGATTTTTTCACTCGTACGCGAACCACTTATGTGCCTTTTTCCTCGGAACATTTCCAATCCTTCTTGGATGCCTACACGGATTCCCTGAACGCCTCATGGGTTCCGATAGAGACGATCGATCGGGAGGTCGTGAAAGAGGCGGTGCAGGAAGGATATCGGGAATTGCCTACTCGTTTCGGGCTTACCACTCCCGGAACCTATCTTCATCCTAAAACGATGCTGTTCTCCCGGTTGATGAGTGGAGTAGGGGTGATGGGATATATGGGGCCGTTTTTTACGGAGTTCAATTTGAACGGCCAGCTCTTGCCCGTGCAATATCCCGCCACCTACGCCCATGAGATGGCTCATGTGCTTAGTATATCCAACGAGGCCGAGGCTAATCTATACAGTTATTTAATATGCACGGGTTCTTCCGTGCCGGAAATCCGGTTCTCTGGTTACTTCTCTTTGCTGCCTTATGCGCTGAGTAACGCATATGTGGCTTTGGATAAGGACGCTTTTGAGGCATGGAAGAAAAGATTACGCCCCGAGATCAAGGACTTGTATAACGAGAAAGTCGCCTATTGGCAATCCTTATACAGCCCGTTGATCGGCGAGGCACAAGACGTGGTCTATAATCTTTTCCTGAAAGGCAATAAGATACCTACTGGAACCGCTAATTATTCGGAGGTGATCGCCTTATTGATCGCTATTGTCTAATTCGAAAGAAATCACTAACTTTGCGGCAATTTTTTAGAAGCAAGATAAATACATCGCGATATGAGTAAGAAATTTACCGAATATTCTAAGTTTGACTTGTCGAACGTAAATAAAGAGGTGCTGAAGAAATGGAAGGATGGAGACATCTTCCATAAGAGTCTTGAAACAAGAGAGGGACATCCTACATTCGTATTCTACGAGGGTCCTCCATCCGCAAACGGTATGCCGGGTATTCACCATGTTATCGCCCGTTCGATTAAGGATATTTTCTGCCGCTATAAAACCATGAAGGGATTCTTGGTGAATCGTAAGGCGGGTTGGGATACACACGGTCTGCCTGTCGAGTTAGGCGTGGAGAAGGCTTTGGGCATCACGAAGGAAGATATCGGTAAGAAGATTTCTGTCGCTGAGTATAACGCCGCTTGCCGTAAGGACGTGATGAAGTTCACGAAAGAGTGGGAGGATCTGACGCAGAAGATGGGTTATTGGGTGGATATGGAGAATCCGTATATCACATATGATAACCGCTATATCGAGACCTTGTGGTATCTATTGAAAGAGCTTTATAAGAAAGGCCTTTTATATAAAGGCTATACGATCCAACCGTATTCTCCCGCCGCGGGTACGGGCTTGAGCACGCACGAGTTGAACCAACCAGGCTGTTATCGTGACGTGAAGGATACGACTTGTACGGCACAGTTCCATATATTGGACCCGAAACCGGAGATGGCACAATTCGGCGATCCTTATTTCTTGGCATGGACAACGACTCCTTGGACGTTGCCTTCCAATACGGCGCTTTGTGTAGGCCCGAATATTACTTATCTGGCTGTACAGACTTATAATCCTTACACGGGTATCCCGATGACTGCTGTTATAGCGAAAGATTTATTGTCTGCTTATTTCAATCCGAAAGCAGCGGAGCTTTCTTTGTCTGATTACAAACCGGGTGACAAGCTGGTTCCTTTCAGCGTAGTAGGTGAGTGGAAGGGTTCCGAGTTGGCCGGTATGAAATATGAGCAATTGATCCCATGGGTAAATCCGGGTGAAGGTGCATTCCGTGTGATCACGGGTGATTTCGTTACGACAGAGGATGGTACGGGTATCGTACATATCGCGCCGACGTTTGGTGCGGACGATAACCGTGTGGCAAAAACATTCGGGGTTCCTCCTTTGATGATGCAGGATAAGGATGGAAATATGCGCCCTATGGTGGATATGACCGGTAAGTTCTATAAGCTGGAAGACTTGGCTCCGGAGTTTGTACAAAATTGTATGAACGCCTCTGATTATGATCCATGGCAAGGAAAATTCGTGAAGAACGCTTACGATGATACGAAGACGGATAAAGATGAGACGTTAGATATAGAGATCTGCATGATGCTGAAGGCCCAGAACCGGGTGTTCAAGATCGAGAAGCATGTCCACAATTACCCGCATTGCTGGCGTACCGATAAACCGGTATTGTATTATCCGTTGGATAGCTGGTTCATCCGTACGACCGCTTGCCGTGAGCGTATGATCGAGTTGAACAATACGATCAACTGGAAACCGCAGAGCACGGGTACGGGACGTTTCGGCAAATGGCTGGAGAACTTGCAAGACTGGAACTTGAGCCGCAGCCGTTATTGGGGTACTCCGTTACCGATCTGGCGTACGGAAGATGGTAGCGAGGAGAAGTGTATCGGTTCCGTGGTAGAGCTGTTCGGCGAGATCGAGAAATCGGTGAAGGCCGGCTTTATGGAGTCTAACCCTTATAAGGACTTCGCTCCGGGAGATTATACGAAGGAAAACTACGAGAAGATCGATTTGCACCGTCCGTATGTGGATGATATTATCTTGGTTTCCGCTTCCGGCAAGCCGATGAAGCGTGAGACAGACTTGATCGACGTATGGTTCGATTCCGGCGCTATGCCTTATGCCCAGATCCACTATCCGTTCGAGAACTTGAAGGAGTTCGATAATCGTCAGATCTATCCGGCTGACTTTATCGCTGAGGGTGTTGACCAGACACGCGGTTGGTTCTTTACCCTGCACGCTCTGGGTACCATGATTTTTGATAGCGTGGCTTACAAGGCTGTCGTGTCTAACGGTCTGGTATTGGATAAGAACGGAAACAAGATGTCTAAACGCTTGGGCAACGCTGTTGATCCATTCTCTACGATCGAGAAGTATGGTTCGGACCCGTTGCGTTGGTACATGATCACGAACGCTTCACCATGGGATAATATTAAGTTTGATATCGATGGTATCGAGGAAGTTCGCCGTAAGTTCTTTGGTACATTATATAATACGTATTCATTCTTTGCTTTGTACGCGAACGTGGATGGCTTCGACTACTCCGATCCGGATGTGGAATGGAGTAAGCGTCCGGAGATTGACCGTTGGATCCTTTCTCTGTTGAACAGCTTGGTGAAGGATGTGGATGGCTACTTGGAGGCTTACGAGCCGACTCGTGCCGGACGTGCTATCTCTGATTTCGTAAATGATAACTTGAGTAACTGGTATGTGCGTTTGAACCGCCGCCGTTTCTGGGGTGGTGGTATGACGGAGGATAAGTTGTCCGCTTACCAGACTTTATATACTTGCTTGGAGACAGTGGCTAAGTTGATGGCTCCGATCGCTCCGTTCTATGCCGATCAGTTATTCTTGGACTTGGTCGCTGTTACGGGACGTGAGAACGTTGAGTCCGTACACTTGTCCGATTTCCCGGTTTACGACGAGTCTAAGATCGACAAGAATTTGGAAGAGCGTATGCAAATGGCTCAAGATGTTTCTTCTATGGTATTGGCTCTTCGCCGCAAGGTGAATATCAAGGTTCGCCAGCCGTTGCATACGGTAATGATTCCGGTTGTAGACGCTCATCAACAAGAGAGTATCGAGGCCGTGAAGAACCTGATCTTGAACGAGGTGAACGTGAAGGAGCTGAAGTTCGTGGATAATACGGCAGGTATCTTGGTGAAGAAGATCAAACCGGACTTTAAGAAGTTGGGCCCGCGCTACGGAAAGATCATGAAGGCGTTGGCCGCCACGATTCAATCGATGAGCCAAGAAGATATCAACGCTTTCGAGAAAGCCGGAACGTTTACCTTGATGGTAGATGGACAGGAGGCCGTTTTGGAGCGTACGGATGTAGAGATCATCTCTGAGGATATCCCGGGTTGGTTGGTCGCTAATGAAGGTCGCTTGACAGTCGCTTTGGATATTACCGTAACCGAGGATTTGCGTAAGGAGGGGCTGGCCCGTGAGTTGGTGAATCGTATCCAAAACTTGCGAAAGAGCAGCGGTTTCGATATAACGGATAAGATCCATGTATCCATTCTTTCTTGCGAGGAGATGGATGAGGCGATCCATGATTATAAGGATTATATCGCTAACCAAGTATTGGCGGAATCTATCGAAATCATGGATAATGCGATCAGCGACGCTACGGAACTCGATTTCGAGGACTTTAAATTGTCCGTAAAGATCGAGAAAGCTTAAAAATAGAATAGCATTTCTTGCGGAAGAATTAGGAATGAAATATAGGAAAATCGATAATTATATTATCTTTGCATGCAAAGAAGAAATAATATGATTTTATATTCATTCTTAATTCTTCTTTTTGATTGATATTTGAACGATTGTTGAACCTAAATTTTTTTTAGAACCATGGCAGAGAAGACAAGATATTCAGACGCTGAGCTCGAGGAGTTCCGCGCTATTATATTAGAGAAACTGGAAATCGCGAAGCGGGATTACGAGCTTTTGCGATCAGGGGTTACGAATTCCGACGGTAACGACGTGGCTGATACGTCTCCTACATTCAAGGTGCTGGAGGAAGGCGCTTCTACGTTATCGAAGGAAGAGGCGGGCCGTTTGGCGCAACGCCAGATGAAATTCATCCAGAATTTACAGGCCGCTTTGATCCGTATCGAGAATAAGACCTACGGTATTTGCCGGGAGACTGGTAAATTGATCCCGAAAGAAAGGCTACGTGCCGTGCCTCATGCGACTTTAAGTATCGAAGCAAAACAAGGAGGTGCAAAGTAAATGAGATATTCTAAAGGTTGGGGAGCAGTGTTAATCATAATACTGCTCCTTCTTCTTGACCAAGCGCTGAAAATATGGATTAAGACCCACATGCAGTTGCATGAGAGTATAGAGATAACTCCGTGGTTTTATCTCTATTTTACCGAGAATCCGGGTATGGCATTCGGTATAGAGGTGATTGGGAAATTATTCCTTTCCGTATTCCGTATCGTGGCTGTATTGTTTATCGGATATTATTTGTATAAGCTGGTTAAAGAAAATTATAAATTCGGTTTTATTGCCTGTATATCTTTGGTTTTCGCGGGGGCGGTGGGAAATATAATCGACTCGATATTCTATGGCGTGATCTTCGACCATAGTTTCGGGCAACTCGCTACTTTTATGCCGGAGGGAGGTGGTTATGCCTCTTGGCTGCACGGTAAGGTGGTGGATATGTTCTATTTTCCATTGATAGAGACCGTATTCCCTGATTGGGTTCCGATCTGGGGTGGACAGGAGTTCGTTTTCTTCCGTCCGATCTTTAATTTGGCGGACTCGGCGATTTGCGTGGGAGTTTTCCTTTTGTTAATATTTTATCGGCATACTTTGTCGGCTAGCCTTTCGAAAGAAGAGAAATAAATGCGGAGAAAATTACGGATATATGGTATGGCTTTATTAGCCACGACGTTGCTGGCGGCATGTAGTAAGGTTCCGGATGGTATTCTGTCGGAGAAAAAGATGCAGGGTGTCTTGACGGATATGTTGCTGGCTGAGGCCATGGTAAATGTGGATTATAACGCTTATAAATCCGATACCATGAAGCTTGCCTTGTATGAGTCTGTATTCCGTAAGCATGATATTACACAAGCGGTGTATGATAGCTCGTTGGTGTGGTACGGCCGTAACTTGGATATTTACATGGAGGTCTACAACCGGGTCTTGGCCGATCTTAATAAACGGATCAATAACTTAGGGGATGTGCAGGCGGACGCTGCGCCCGTATCTAACCGGGATTCCGTGGATATTTGGCCTCGCCGTTCTTATCTGGTCTTGTCTCCTACCTCTGTATTTAATGGGGTGACTTTCGATATACGTCCGGAAACGAATTATTCCTCGGGCAGTAGTTTCGTGCTGGGCATGCGTGTCTGGGGATTGAATAACAAAATGGCTTATAAGCCGGAGGTACGTTTAAGCGCGGACCAAGGTGATACGACCTTGACGGTGAATAGTAAGATCACGAAAGATGGATATCACGAGACGATCTTGAAGACTATACCAACTAAGAAAGTAAAGCGTGTGTTTGGATATATCCGTATGGATAATATGGATACGACTTATTATAAGGTGTATATAGATAGCTTAAGCTTGATGAAATATAACTATGGTAAGGAGCTTGCCGAATTACCCAAGGATTCTATTAAGTAATCTCTCTATTTGTTTATTGTACTTATGAGAAGAATTGCCGCTCATTACGTTTGGTGTAAGCAGGTTTATCGTATGCATTATATCGAACTGGATGATAATGGTGCGTTTCATGGTGTTTACCCGTTGAATGAGGAGATAGCTGGAACCGCTTTTTATGATGGAGTGCTGGTGCCGGTTCTTTCCTCGGAACCGGCGATTGGTTTTAAGCAGGTGATGGGATCTTGGCCGGCGTTAACCGAAAAGATTACGCCGGGTTGTTCAGTCCATATATATCGTTTAAGCGGGATTCCCTTGGCGTCTGCGAAACTCGGCACAGACCACGGCTGTAGCGATGGCCACATTGAGAGACTCTGAGGTGTCTCTTCCTTCCGGATAGTTCGGGATATACAATTTTTCGTTTACAAAAGCCTCGATGGCGGGACGTATTCCATTTCCTTCATTACCCATTATTAAGATACCGTTTCCGGATAAGGTTTTCTCATATAAGTTTTCTCCGCCAAGGAAGGTGCCGTATAAAGGTATGGCTTGGGCAGATTGGGCCTGTAAGAACGTTTCCAGATCGGTGTAATGTATTTTTACGTGGGCGAGCGCACCCATAGTGGCTTGTACGGTTTTTGGACTGAAAACATCGGCGGTATCTTTGCTGCATACGATATGGGAAATACCGAACCAGTCCGCTAACCGGATGATCGTACCTAAGTTGCCCGGATCTTGGATTCCGTCTAATGCGAGAACAAGCTCCTTTTCCGGCGTTATTTCCGTTATATCCCAATTGGGGCGTTTAAAGATCGCGAGTACATCTTGGGGATTTTTCAGGAAGCTGGCTTTACGAATATCATCTTTTTCCGCTACCAATAACTCCTTGGCCGGAATATCGCCTTGTGTAGCCATCCAAGATGGCTTGGCTATTAATAACTCACATTCAAAGGCCGGTAACATATCGGCTACCAATTTATTTCCTTCGGCTACAAAAACATTATTTTCATTCCGGAATTTCTTTAATTCCAGAGAACGGATGTATTTGACTTTGGTCTTGCTTAGCATCTTAGTTCTTTTTACAAAACAAAAGTACGGTAAATTCTTTAAATTCCAGTACATTCGCGATCGTAAAAAGCTTGGAATGATGAATCGATCTCTACGTATATGCTATTTTATCTGTATCGTACTACTGCTAGCCTCTTGTAGTACGACCAAGTTTGTGCCGGATGGGGAATATTTGCTGGATAAGGTGGAGATCGTGTCGGATAACAAGGATTATAAGTCTGCGGATTTAAAATCTTATCTTAGGCAGCAACCAAACTTCAAGGTGTTTGGTCTGATGAAGTGGCAGTTGTTTGTCTATGATTGGTCTGGTAAGAATGAGAAGAAATGGATCAATAAACAGTTACGTAGGATTGGTGAGCCTCCCGTGGTGCTGGATACGATGTTGGTGGAACAGTCCGCCATGGAACTAGAGCGTTTTTACATTAATAAAGGGTATGTCCATGCGGATGTATCAACGACGATCGATACGACACGCCATAAGAAAGCGGTTGTAACTTACCATATAAAGGCGAACGATCCGTATAGGATACGCAATTACACGATGAAGTTCCCCGATCCGAAAATTGATAGTTTGGCACATCTGAAAGCGCCTCGCCGCTCTCCCTTAGCTTCTGCGTTCCGGTCCTCACAGGAAGAGTATAACCAATTAGTTAAGGAAGGAACTTTATTTGACCGGGATATATTGGACAAGGAGCGGGAGCGTATTACGACCTTACTTCGCTGGAACGGGTATTATGGTTTTAATCGGGATTATTTAGGATATATCGCTGATAGTTCTTTTAACCAAAATGTCGTGGATCTTGATATGTCCATGAAACCTTATCGGAAGGTGTTGCCCAATGGGTCGGTAGAGGATCAGCCGCATCGTCAGTATTATATTAAGGATGTAACGGTCTTAACCGATTATAATCCGATGGGGGTAGGAGAGGACGCTAGTTTCATGGCTACAGATACGATGCTCAGCGCAGGGGTGAATATCGTATATGGCCGGAACGGGAAGAGTATCCGTCCGAGCGTGCTCCGGAGGAGTACTTATATTCGTCCGGGGCAATTATTTAGTGAGAAGAATATAGAGCAGACCTATTCGGCGTTCGCTTCTCTAAGGGCTTTGAGGAACGTAAATATACGTTTTACGGAAGTAGAGGAGCGGGATACGATGAAGTTGGATTGTTACATTCTCACTTCTCCCGCGAAGATAAATACAGTGGGAGTGGATTTGGAAGGTACTAACTCGGCGGGTGACTATGGGTTTGCCTCCAGCTTGAATTATCAGCATAGGAATATCTTCCGAGGATCGGAGCTGTTCTCGGCGAGGGTGAGAGGGGCTTACGAGGCGTTATCCGGAAATAAGGCGAATGGCTTTGGTAATTACTGGGAGTTAGGTGCGGAAGGGTCCTTGCTGTTTCCTCGTTTCTTGTTCCCGTTCTTGAGTTCGGATTTTCGTAGGCGGCTACGTGCGTCAACTGAAGCGAAAATAAGTTACAACCTGCAAAAACGTCCGGAGTATACGAGGGCGATTCTATCTGGTGGTTGGAGTTATATTTGGCAAGATCGGGGCAATACACAGGCACGCCATACCTTTAAGCTTGTAGACTTGAATTATGTGTATTTGCCGGATAAGAATATGGACTTTATCAATAGCTTGCCGGATTATATGGTGTTGTATAACTATACGAACCATTTTATCATGAGTTCGGGATATACTTATTCCTTCAGCAATTATTCTCCCCAGAATCGTTTGAGAAACACGCATTCCCTACGTGCGTCGGTCGAGGTCGCAGGGAATTTGTTGAGTGCCTTTTCGCATCTTACGGGGGCGAAGAAAAATGATGACGGTTATTATGAGTTGTTTGGTACGGAATATGCGCAATATGTGAAATTGGATTTCGATTTTAGTAAAGGAATCGTGCTTGACAGTCGTAACAAGTTAGCTTTCCATATAGGAGTGGGAGTGGGGATGGCTTATGGTAACTCAAACTATTTACCTTTTGAGCGTGCTTATTTCTCGGGGGGAGCGAATAGTGTCCGGGGATGGTCTGTACGAGAGTTAGGTCCGGGTAGTATGGAAGTTGACAGCACGACTTCTTTCGCTCTTCAATCGGGGGATATCCGCTTGGATTTGAACTTGGAATATCGAACGAAACTTTTTTGGAAGTTTGAATTGGCGGCTTACATAGATGCCGGAAACATATGGACCCGGAATGTATCAGATGAACGCTATAAGGCTGGAAACTTTGATTTCTCTCGTTTTTATAAGGAGATCGCTGTTTCCTATGGTTTGGGACTTCGTTTGGACTTTGATTTCTTTCTACTACGTTTAGATACAGGCTTTAAGGCTTATAATCCTCAGGAGAAAAAGTCTAGGCGTTGGGCGATAACCCGTCCTAATTTCAAGGATAATTTCGCCTTGCATTTTGCCGTTGGTTATCCATTCTAAATTCAATATGTAAAAAAGTGTACTAAAAGTTTGCAAGGAAAAGAAAAATCCTTACCTTTGCACCACGAAAATAAGGATGGTCAGGTAGCTCAGCTGGATAGAGCAACAGCCTTCTAAGCTGTGGGTCCTGGGTTCGAATCCCAGCCCGATCACGAGGGAGATTCTAAAAGAGTCTCCCTTTTTTGTTATAATCAGATGCCAGTTTTTTTCTTTTGCTTGTTTTGATGGCTCACCCGATAAACCTGGGGGATTAAGCATACAGCTTTGTAAGTCTGAAAAGAAAGAATTTTATATCCGTTACTCCTCTTAAAGCAGCTCTAAACGCCTTAATTTTAGCATTAAAAGACT
>NZ_JAMOKU010000023.1:0-90994 GCF_023656845.1 Parabacteroides sp. Y3-G-102
AGTCTTTTAATGCTAAAATTAAGGCGTTTAGAGCTGCTTTAAGAGGAGTAACGGATATAAAATTCTTTCTTTTCAGACTTACAAAGCTGTATGCTTAATCCCCCAGGTTTATCGGGTGAGCCGCTTTCTCCGCCACAGCGAATAAGGATTTGAAGTCTACGATTCCGGCGCCCATCTCCGTGCTGCCCTTTCCATCCGCGTTCGCGTCTTTCAAGTGCCAGTTGGCGAAACGACCGGGATAACGGTTCACGTAATCATGACATTTAAAACCGCCATACACTAATTGAGCCGTATCGATCTGGAAAGTAACCAGCCCTTTGTCCGTATTCTCGATCATCACGTCGAACGGGATCTTCCCTTCCAGCTCATGGAATTCATCCACATGGTTATGGAAAGCGAAACGCAACCCATTCGCCTTCGCAATCTCACCACATTTATTAAATTGATCCGCTAAACGCTTCACGTCCGAAAGGCTCTTGATATCTTTGGAGGGATAACCCGCCTGAACAATCCATTTACAGCCTACCTCTGCCGTATCGGCGGCATTCTTTTTCCAGAAGTCCCATCCCTTGGTATCACCCTCCGCCAGCAAACCGCTTCCGGTATGGGAACCTACCATACGGGCACCCAGATCCGCCAGATATTTCTTCATCTCGGCCGGGGATTTCCCGTAGAATTTGCCATCCCGGTAACCGGCGGCTTCCATCCGTTTATAACCGATATCCACCAAAGCCTTCATCGTACCGTCAAAATCCGTCTTCAAGTCGTCCCGGACACTATACAACTGTACACCTATCGCTTTCTCTTTTTTAGCCAAGATAGAGGCAAAGCCATTCGGTACTACACTCAGTGCAGCCACAGCGGCACCCGCTTTCAAAAAATTCCGTCTCGTTATCATCATACTATTCTTTAAGATTAACGTCGCTAAAGGTAGCAAAATTATTTCTACTTTCGCGCACATTTAAACAAACGATCATGCAAGGAACAAAAAATCTGACCGAAGGGGTCATCTCCCGGCAACTATTCAATCTGGCGATGCCGATCATGGGTACCTCATTTATCCAAATGGCCTATAGCATCACCGACATGGCTTGGGTAGGCCGATTGGGAAGCGAGGCCGTAGCCGCTATCGGCGCCGTTGGTATCCTTACTTGGATGACGAACTCGATCTCTTACTTGAATAAAGTAGGCTCGGAGGTGAGTGTCGGGCAAAGTATCGGGGCGCAAAACGTGGAAGATGCCCGAGGATTCGCTTCCCATAACCTAACGATCGCCTTGATCCTCTCGCTTTGTTGGGGATTCTTGCTATTCGTCCTCGCTCATCCGATTATCGGCTTCTACAAACTGGAGGAACCGATCGCGTTGAACGCCGTGGAATATTTGAGAATCGTCGCTTCCGCATTCCCATTTATCTTCCTCTCGGCGGCGTTTACCGGGATTCATAATGCGGCGGGATTGAGTAAGATTCCATTTTATATCAGCGGAACAGGTCTTTTACTGAATATGGTGCTAGATCCTTTATTTATACTCGGCTTCCATTTGGGCACGGCGGGCGCGGCTTGGGCTACGTGGATCTCCCAAGCGGTGGTTTGCGGACTATTCGTCTATCAGCTAAAATGCCGCAATAAATTGTTCGGGGGATTCCCTTTCTTTGTCCGTTTAAAGGAACGCTACACCAAGCGGATCTTCCAATTGGGCCTGCCGGTAGCGTTATTAAATACATTCTTCGCGATCATCAATCTTTTTATGGCTCGTACAGCTTCCACCTACGGAGGGCATATCGGTTTGATGACGCTTACGGCAGGCGGACAAATGGAGGCGATCGCATGGAACACCTCACAAGGCTTCAGTACGGCCCTCTCCGCTTTCACCGCCCAGAACTACGCCGCACGCAAGAAAGAACGTATCTTGACCGCTTATCATACGACGCTTAAAATGACTTCTATCATCGGTGTACTCTGCACGTTGTTATTCGTCTTTTACGGTAGCGAGGTCTTCTCGCTGATCGTGCCGGAGCAAGCCGCTTATGAGGCCGGTGGTATATTTCTCCGGATCGACGGATATTCGATGATCTTCATGATGCTGGAGATTACCACGCAAGGCATGTTCTACGGTACCGGCCGAACGGTTCCGCCGGCGATCATCAGCATCTCGTGTAACACCTTACGCATACCTTTGGCCATCGGGCTAGCGGCAGCGGGACTGGGTATTACGGGTGTTTGGTGGGCGATCAGCCTTTCCAGCATGCTAAAAGGTGTCGTCGCTTTCATTTGGTTCAGTATCTTACAGAAGAAGATCTTGTAAGCGGAACAATTCTTACCGATTTTCCGTACATTCGCGATTAAAATGACATTCAATTAAAAAAACAACCTATATGGATAACAAATTCAAACCGGAAACCCTGTGCGTACAGGCCGGTTGGCAACCCAAGAAAGGAGAACCCCGTGTCCTCCCGATCTATCAAAGCACGACATTCAAGTATGAGACGAGCGAGCAGATGGCTAAATTGTTCGATTTGGAGGAAAGCGGCTATTTCTATACCCGCCTTCAAAACCCGACAAACGAGGCTGTAGCCGCCAAGATCGCGGCGTTGGAAGGTGGCGTGGCCGCCATGCTGACCTCATCCGGACAGGCCGCTAGCTTTTTCGCTTTCTTCAATATTTGCGAGGCTGGCGATCATATCGTAAGCGCTACCAGCATTTATGGAGGTACTTATAATCTACTGGCCGTTACCTTGAAGAAGCTGGGAATCGAATGCACGTTCGTAGATCAAGATGCGAGTGAGGAAGAGATCTCCAAGGCTTTCCGCCCGAATACGAAGGCGATGTTCGGCGAGATGATCTCCAATCCGGGCGTTATGGTATTGGATGTGGAGAAGTTTGCCCGCATCGCCCATAATCATGGCGTACCCTTGATCGTCGATAATACGTTCGCCACGCCGATCAATTGCCGTCCGTTCGAATGGGGAGCGGATATCGTTACGCACTCCACGACTAAATATATGGATGGCCATGCCACGAGCGTGGGTGGTTGTATCGTGGATAGCGGCAATTTCGACTGGGAGGCGCATGCCGAGAAGTTCCCGGGACTTTGCCAACCGGACCCTTCTTACCACGGATTGACCTATACCAAGGCATTCGGGAAATTAGCGTTCATCACGAAAGCGACTAGCCAACTGATGCGTGACCTCGGAGCGATCCAATCCCCGCAAAACGCATTCCTATTGAATCTGGGATTGGAGACCTTGCATCTTCGTGTACCGCAGCATTGCAAAAACGCCTTGGCGGTAGCGCAGTGGCTACAGAAATGTGATAAGGTAGCTTGGGTTCATTATCCGGAATTGGAAGGCAATCCGTACCATGAACTCGCCAAGAAGTATCTACCGAATGGCTCTTGCGGTGTATTATCCTTCGGATTGAAAGGTGGACGTGAGGTGGCGATCAAGTTTATGGATAGCTTGAAACTCGCCGCTATCGTAACTCACGTAGCGGATGCCCGTACTTGCGTGCTTCACCCGGCCAGTCATACGCACCGCCAGTTGAGCGATGAGCAATTGATAGAGGCTGGCGTGGCTCCGGACTTGATCCGCTTCTCTGTAGGTATCGAGAACGCCGATGATATCATCGCCGATATTGAGCAAGCGCTGAATAAATAAGACATCTGTGCCATGCTGATGAAACGCTTGTGCCATCAGCATGGCACACCTGCATCTACAGCACGGTACTGCTATAAGTTCCTAGATAGGCAGGAATCTCCCCAGACGCGCCACCCAATTTGTCGTAATCCTCCCTAGGCTCGTTACCGGATGTTCCTCACGCAACAAATCCTCACGGAACTCACGAAGAATAAGCCAATCCGCCTGTTTCACCCAATGCCGGAAGACCGGATTCTCCACATGACTTTCCGAAATGGATAATAACACGTCCAGATCAAAACAATCAGCGACAACGCCTGCGCCAGACAAAGAGGCATCGTAAGCATTGCAAGCTTGCTCAATATGTGTAGGAACCATCAATACAGGTTTATTCAGATACATCGCCTCACATACGGATTCGAACCCGGCGGTCGTAGCATAAGCCTTCGCCCCCGACATATAACGTAGAAACAACGTATCATCCAGCTGATGGAAAGAAAGGCAATCGTCTATTTTCACCTCGGCTCGCTGATCTTTCTTATCCCAAAAGAAATGCATCGGAACCGAAGGATGACGGGAATGCCAAGAACGGATCTCCTCACTAAACCCGCTATTCAACAAATAACCATGTAAATAACTGCCGTTCGAGGGAACCGCATCCAAGACTTCTTGCCTTAATAAAGGAGGAACCACGACTATTCCTCCCAACGGCGCCTCACGCATCTTCCGAAAAGACAAGGCTAATTTTTTGACGGAACCTATCGCCGTTAATCTCGTAAAAAATCGTAGCGATGCCAACGACAATGTGCTCTGCTTCGGGAAAACGAAGTCCGGATGCAAGAATAGATATTGATGGGCGATACATACCATCGTCGCTTTCGGACGGAGAATCAAGTAAGTCAGCCCCGTCAATAGCTCGTAGAAATTCACGACAACATCCGCATCCGTCTGCCGAATCATCCGGTCGATATAACGGATACTTCCCATGTATTTATGCAGACGCAATACATTATATAATACGCTACGCATCAAACTCACTTGTTTATTCTTAGCCGTCGGTAAAAAATTCGGACTCTCAAACGGATATACCGGCGATTGTATCTTATTCAAGAAGAAATCCGGCAAACGGCGGGCCGGGCTTTTTCCTACCAACACACCAACGATCTCATGCCCTTCGGCCATCAATTTCTGGCGTAAGGATAACGCTTGGGTCAAGTGCCCACGTCCCTCACCTTGTATGATAAACAGAATTTTCATACGGCATTCGCATATAGTTGTACATTATTATATGTAACAATATCCCACTCTCCTTGTTCATCCTCCACGAGAGCGGTCATGCTTTCCACCCAATCGCCGGAATTTAGATAATGCACATTACCATACCATACGCTCGCCGCTTGATGAATATGGCCGCAAATAATCCCATCCAAATGCTTGGCCTCCGCTAAGCGTACCAGCTCTTTCTCAAACTCCGAGATATAAGAGACCGCACTTTTCACCCGGTGTTTCACCTCTTGGGATAAAGAGAAATAAGGTTTTCCTTGCCGCTCTCTACGATGATTGTAAACCTTATTCAACCACAATAAAAAAGTATATCCCACATCCCCGAGCATGGCAAGCCAACGCATATGGGTCGTAACCGTATCGAAAATATCGCCATGTGTCACGAAATAGCGTTTTCCTTGTCTCGTCTTCAGTAAATAATCCTTTACGATCGATATATTGGAGAACTTAAAAGGAGCCAAGCTATCGAGAAAATCATCATGGTTCCCCACTACATAGATAATCTCCGTACCCCTTTTCTCCATCATCTTCATCAATACCTTAAAGAAATCGGTATGCTTTTGTTTCCAGCGTTTACCGGATTTCTTCAATTGCCAGCCATCGATGATATCACCATTCAAAATCAATCGATCGCAATCTACGTGCTTGAGAAAACGGGTGACCTCCTCCGTCCGGGAATGTTCCGATCCCAAATGGATGTCAGAGAGGACAATAGTCGGATAGTACTTTCTTAATATCATCTTTTCCTTGTTTAAGATGATACAAAAGAACACTTTCGGTATTACAAGTTCACGACAACCTAATGAAAAAGACATAACAAAAAGGCCAGCTCTTCACAAAGCCGGCCTTTTCTCGTTTAACTTTAAATATTAAAAAATTATGATGACATTTTACTTTACCTATTCTTCTGATTGAGTAGCCTCGTAAGCCTTTAACAACTTCTCTTGTACATCGGCAGGAACTAACTCGTAACTAGCGAACTTCATCGTAAAGGAAGCACGTCCGCCCGTAATGGAGCTTAGTGAAGTAGAATAGTTAGACATCTCTTTCAAAGGAACTTTCGCCAATAGTTTCTCAAATCCCTTCTCGCTATTCATACCCATAATCAAGGCACGGCGTCCTTGCAAGTCACTCATCACATCTCCCAGATAATCAGCAGGAACGGAAACCTCGACATCGTAAACAGGCTCCAAGATCTTAGGGCCAGCCTCCTTGAAAGCGGTACTGAACGCATTGCGTCCGGCAAGCATGAAAGAGATTTCATTACTGTCTACCGGGTGCATCTTACCATCGTATACGCAAATACGCACATCGCGAGCATACGAACCCGTCAACGGCCCTTGCTCCATACGAGCCATGATACCTTTTAGGATAGCCGGCAAGAAACGAGCGTCGATAGCACCACCAACGATACAGTTTACGAACACGACTTTACCACCCCAATCCAAATCAATTATCTGAGTATCACGAACATTCATCTTATACTCCTGTCCGCCGAAACGGTAGGTATCCGGAGCAGGCATACCTTCATAATAAGGCTCGATAATCAAGTGAACTTCACCGAACTGGCCTGCGCCACCAGATTGTTTCTTATGGCGGTAATCCGCACGGGCCGCTTTCGTAATCGTCTCACGATACGGGATCTTCGGCTCCAGATATTCGATCGGCAATTTATCATTATTCTCGATTCTCCATTTCAATGTACGAAGATGGAACTCACCTTGACCGGAAACGATTGTCTGCTTCAATTCCTTGGACTGCTCGATTACCCATGTCGGGTCTTCCTCACGCATACGTATCAAGATTTCCATCATCTTCTCGGCGTCAGCCTCATTCACCGGCTTGATAGCACGACGATATTTCGGATCCGGATATTTAATGAAGTCGAAACGATAATCACAACCCTTTCCGTTCAATGTATTACCACGGCGAACATCCTTTAACTTAACGGTCGCTCCAATATCACCCGCCACCATTTCCGTAACCGGGGTACGAGTTTGTCCGGCTACCGCAAATAACTGTGCGATACGCTCCTTGGAACCACGATCGGCATTCATCAAATCGTCACCTTCTTTTACTTTTCCTGATATCACTTTAAAATAGGAAACCTGACCAATATGAGGTTCCACGGTAGTCTTGAAGAAGAACAAGCTAGTAGGACCATTCGAGTCCGGAGTCACCTCTACGCCTTCCGTAGTAATCAGACGAGGCATCTTGTCGGTACAAGGAACCACGTTACCCAAGAACTCCAACGTACGACGAACACACATATCACGACCGGCACATACGCAGAATACCGGGAACATACCGCGAGTAACCAAGCCCGCACGGATACCGGCACGCATATCATCCTCGCTCAAGGCACCTTCCTCAAAGAATTTCTCCATCAAAGTATCATCGTTCTCAGCGGCGGCTTCCACCAAGGCTTGATGCAACTCCATCGCCTTATCCATTTCCTCGGCGGGGATTTCCAATACATCAGGAACTCCACCTTCCGGTTTCCAACGATACATCTTCATTTTTAATACATCCACCACGGCATTGAAAGAAGAGCCGCAGCTAATCGGATATTGGATCGGAACGATCTTACTGCCCCAACGGTCTTTCAACTGGGCGATAGTTCCCTCATAGTCGGCTTTATCATTATCAAGCTGATTGACAACGAAAATCACCGGTTTATGAAATTGTTCAGTATACCGGAACTGGTTAATGGTTCCAACCTCAACACCGTACTGGGCATTCAATACCATCAGTGCCGTATCCGTGACATTCAGAGCGGAAACAGCTCCTCCAACGAAATCATCCGAACCCGGACAATCGATGAAATTCAGCTTCCGATCCTGCCACTCAACACTGAAAACGGTTGAGAAAACTGAGTATCCATACTCTTTCTCAACCGGGAAATAATCGGACACCGTATTTCCTGCCTCAACGGAGCCGCGACGTTTTATAACTCCACCCTCGTAAAGCATAGCTTCAGCGAGAGTGGTTTTCCCAGAGCCCGAACTTCCCAAGATAGAGATGTTCTTAATTTCATTTGTTTGGTATACTTTCATGATATCAGGATTTATTTGAGTTTAACAATACGTTTATTTGGCGTGAATCACTTTCACGAGGGCGCAAATTAGAGATTGTAAAGGAAAAAAGCAATTATCGCCCGGTGTTTGAGAACTATGTTGTGCAGCAGCAAGGTTTTTTGAAATTTAAATTATATCTTTGTGTAAAGATATAATTGTGTCCATACAGATGGCAGGTTTATACATCCACGTTCCTTTTTGCGCCAAGCGGTGTTTATACTGTGACTTTTTTTCCAATACGGAGATGAAGTATAAAGAGCCGTATATAAACGCACTTATAAAAGAGATGGAATTGCGGAAGGGATATATAGGAAACGAAGCATTAGAAACCATTTACTTCGGGGGCGGTACTCCTTCCCAATTAGACGAGAAGGATTTTGGCAAGATATTCGAGGCCATCTATCGTCATTTTGATGTAGCCGAGCAAATGGAGATTACCTTAGAGGCGAATCCGGATGACATGAAACGAGAATATGTATCGCTTCTCCGTAATTATCCTTTTAATCGGGTCAGTATGGGTGTACAGAGTTTTCATCCGGAAGATTTGCGTTTTCTGAATCGTCGCCATGACCGGGAACAAGCGATTAAAGCAGTAGAACTATGCAAGGAATATGGGATTACAAATATCAGTATCGATTTGATCTACGGACTCCCCAACCAAACGCAGCAAGCATGGGAAGAGAATTTGCGACAAGCGATCCGGTTGGATGTTCCCCATCTTTCCGCCTACCACCTCATTTACGAGGAAGGTACCGCACTTTACAAATTGCTGGAAGCGGGAAAAGTGACCCCCATAAACGAGGAGTTAAGCGTCTCGTTCTTTTCCACATTAATAGATCGGTTGGCAGAAGCAGGCTATTTGCATTACGAGATATCTAATTTCGCCCGTCCCGGGTTCTTCTCCAAGCACAATAGCTCCTACTGGACCGGAAAGAAATATCTAGGCCTCGGTCCTTCCGCCCATTCTTATAACGGGATAGACCGGGAATGGAATCCATCTTCTCTACCTATATATATAGACGGTATAGAAAATGGGCATCCGACAATAGAATCCGAGGATTTAGACCTATGCACCCGGTACAACGACTTCATCATCACCGGCCTTCGAACCATGTGGGGAGTCTCTTTCGCTGATATCCAGACAAAATTTGGCAGGAAGCTCCTTTCTTATTGTCAAAAGCAAGCTCAACCCCATATCAACCAAGGTCTCTTATTACAAACCGGTGACAAATTGATTTTATCCAAGTCAGGAATCTTCGTTTCCGACGGAATCATGAGTGATCTACTTTGGGTATAAAAATTAACAAAACCACCACTTTCTCCAACAAACCTGTTAGTTAAAAGTACATTTCCTGCACATTTTCACGATTTTTGAGAAATAAAACGACGCATATTAAAAAACTATTACATATATTTGCAGCATCAAAAACAGCAAACAGTGCCATATTTGTATATAATATCAGGTTGCAACGGAGCAGGAAAAACAACAGCTTCCTTCACGATTTTACCAGAAATGCTAAAATGTAGGGAGTTTGTTAACTCAGACGAGATAGCCAAGGGACTTTCCCCTTTTAATGCAGACAGTATAGCCGTCGCCGTTGAAGCTAGTCGTATTATGTATAAGCGGATAAAGGAACTCATCGGTGCTGGTGAGACTTTCGCAATGGAAACTACGCTGGCCACCCGTTCAGTCGCAAACTTGATACGGGAAGCACAAAGGGAAGGTTATTATGTTACATTGCTTTACTTCTGGCTAAATACGCCGGATCTAGCCGTGGAACGTGTGAAAATGAGGGTAGCCGCCGGAGGTCACAATATTCCGGAAGCAACGATACGACGTCGGTATGAGGCCGGTATCCACAATTTATTTGAGCTATACCTTCCTATTAGTGACTATTGGATGATAACTGATAATTCGATGTCTCCCATGGAAGTGATCGCCAAGGGATTCAAGAATGATAAAAGGGAAGTGTATAATCTAGATATTTTTACAAAACTTGAACATCATGAATGAGCAAGAAGTTAGAGAATTCGAAGAGAATATAGTAAAAGGTGCAAATATAGCTTTTCAGCGTTTGGTGAATCAGAAGAAGAAGGAAGACGGAGAGTTGGTATTCTCTCGTAACGGTCATATCTTCAGAGTCAAAGCTGTTGATCTTGACAAGATTTATTAAGTTATAGATATACATATACAAAAAGAGGAGACGTATCTTTCAGGGATATGTCTCCTCTTTTTGGCTTTATAGAAAAAGTAAGTTAACTTCGTGGGCGAAGTATGTTAACATACTTCGCCCACGAAGTTAACTTACTTCTCTATCTTGAGAATTCCATCTCGTTCAATAAATAACCGGCTCCGGCATATTTATCGATTACGAATAGGACATAACGGATATCTACGATAATACTGCGTTGATAATCGGGCAGATATTGGATATCCCCTCCTACTCCTTCCCAGTTACGGTCGAAATTGATACCGATTAACTCTCCTTGTCCATTCAATACCGGACTACCGGAGTTCCCTCCCGTTGTATGGGTCGTAGCACAGAAGGCAACCGGCATTTTACCGTTAGGCATCTTATAAGGGCCAAAGTCTCCTGCTTGATATAATTCCTTCAAACGAGCAGAAACCACAAATTCCCAATTCGTAGAATCCTCCTTCTCCATGACGCCGTCTAAAGTGGTTTGATGACCATAATAATCGCAATCACGAGGACTGTAACCTTTCACCTGCCCATAAGTCAGACGAAGCGTAGAGTTCGCGTCCGGAAAACTAGCCAAGTCTCCATACATCGCTAAAAGTCCTTTCACATACGCACGATGGGCGATCGCATATCCGGCATCAAAATCAGCCAAAGCCTTATCTAACGCCTTTTTCTCATCCTTTACGGATTGCGCAAACAGAATCATAGGATCTTCTCTCAAAGTTTTGACAGACGGATGCTCCTTGAACGCATTAAAGTTCTTCTCGCTACCATAGATCGATTTATCAAACAGATAATCTACGAATTTATCCACATCCCCCTTAAACTTGCTATCGATTACGGATAAATAAGCCGGCTGCGACTTCGGAGCGACCAAACGCCTATATTCCTTTAACATGACTTTCGCTATCTTCTTATCAACCATCGGCGCATAATCCTTATCAGCGAAACGGTGGAAAGCCCTCTCCAATTGAGTGACCTGTTTTTGCTGCTCGGAACGATCTTTCCCCTCCAAAGCCTCACAAACAGTCTCGATATCGGTCGGAACTTTGGAGAACTCGATGCCACGGCTCAATGCCTCATCCAACATCCAACTACGGAAACGCAAATCCTTACGATCATTAACGATCTGCTCCAATGTCAGAAGCGCTTCCGGATAAGCAGGCTCACACATCTTCTTCGACCAAGCGATCAAACGATTCTGCTCATCGTTTTTCACCTGCTCAAAATTACGTTTGTTGATCGCCCAGTTACTACCGATCGCATTCTTATAAGCGTTCGTAGAACCCGCATACTTACTAGCGTATTGAATCCGGACTTGCGGATCTTTCAGCATTTCTTCCAGCATCGCCTCTTGACGGAGATTACGGATATTGATACGTACCGCATTATCTATATCCCGACGTTCGGCTACCTCCCATGAGGTATAGTATTTATTGGTACGACCGGGGAAACCCATGATCATGGCATAATCGTTCTCCTCCACACCTTTTAAAGAAAGCTTTAGCCAACGTTTCGGACGAAGCGGGACATTGGTTTCCGAATAAGGTGCCGGATTTCCGTTCGCGTCGGCATACACACGGAAAAGAGAGAAGTCTCCGGTATGACGAGGCCACATCCAGTTATCCGTATCCGCCCCGAACTTACCGATAGAGGAAGGGGGAGCACCGACTAAACGGACATCCGAATAGACCTTCTTGGTAAACATATAGTACTTATTACCTCCATAAAAAGCCTTGATCTCGACTTCCGTACCGGGGTTATCCTGTAAGAACTTCTCACCTACTTTCGCTTTAGCGAGGCCATTCAAGTACTTAGCGGACAAGAATTCCATGCTGTTCGGATCCGTGATCTTTTTCAGTTCCGTCCTCACATAATCCGTCACGTCGTCGATCTTATCGATAAAAGTAACCGTCAATCCCGGATTCGGAAGCTCCTTATCACGAGACATCGCCCAAAAGCCGTCCGTCAGATAATCATGTTCCAAGGTACTATGCCGTTGGATGCTACTATAACCACAATGATGATTCGTCAGCACCAACCCGTCCGGAGAGATCATCTCGCCCGTACAACCACCGCCAAAACGAACCACGGCGTCTTTCAAGGAAGGAGCCTCGGCGCTATACACTTCCTGATCGCTTAATCGCAGACCAAGGGCCTGCATCTCCGCAAACTTTTGTTGCTTCAATAAAGGGAGCAGCCACATGCCCTCATCGGCCAAGACCGGAAACGCCAATATAGCGGCCGCTACAGATAAAAAGAGTTTCTTCATGTATTTGAACTATTAAAAGGATGTTTTGTCAACATTGAATTATAATAACGGCGATCTCCACTTACCTCCTTACCCAGCCAAGCCGGTTTCTCAAAAGGCTCGTCCTCAGACGATAACTCGATCTCCGCAAGGATCAACCCTTCATTCGCTCCGTGGAAAACATCGACTTCCCACGTATGGCTGCCTCTGGGAACCAGATAACGAACCTTGTCGATCGCACCCGGCTCGCAAAGCTCCAACAACCGCTCGGCATCCACCAGAGGAATCTTTTGCTCAAACTCATAACGGCTCAAGCCTTTCTCATCCGAAGCGCCTTTGATCGTTAGAAATCCCTCTTCTCCCCGGATACGAATACGAACCGTACGTCCGGGCTGTGAGCAAATATATCCCTGCACGATACGGGTGGAGCTAACAGCCTCCGGTAAGAAATCACCGGAGACCAAGAATTTCCGTTCTATCTCAATGGCCATGTTGCGAGGTATCAGCCTTAATCGTTACCATCGTCGCACCAAAACCATATTCGCGGAAAGAAGCATCTTGAAAATAATGTTGTTTATAACGGGTCTTCAAATCCTTCTCGATCGCCTTACGCAGCACGCCATCGCCTTTTCCATGGATAAAGACAATCTTCTGTCCGTTATTAAGAGCGTACTGATCCATCACCTCACGGAATTTTCCCAACTGGTACGTCAGCATATCCGCATTGCTCAATCCATTCGTATTATCCAACAATTCGGTTATATGCAAATCGATCTCAAGGATAGCGCTATTCGTCGGCTTCTTTTTCACGATTTGCCGGGGAACCCTACGTTCCTCACGAACCTTTTGCTGCATAGCTTCCTTCAACTCTGCCGCAGAGACCAATAGTTCTCTCTCGGGCAAGTCATTGCGGATAATCGGATAAATCAAGGCATCCTCCTCAAAGAAATCATTCTCCATAAAGCAGTGAAGCTTGTAGAACTTAACCGTATCCAAGCGCAACTCTACAGATACGGCGTTTTTCAACGAATAGGGTTTATCTTTCTTGAAAGCGATCAGTTGCACGCAGATCCTTTCCAGATCATTCAACTCCGGCTTACCGAACTCCTCTAGGAATATTTTCGTATTCGGCTCGATAATCCCGTTATAACGGCTTGTCCAGCTATTATTCGTCCGGTTCATATAATTGAAGAACAAATAGTAATTGCTATCATTCACGAAATACGTCTCATAGCCGCATTGCTGGAACGCCTTCGGATCGACCGGGAGATAAGCCAGATACACATTCAGACGCTCTCCCTCCGGTGTCTCCTCGACCTTTTCCTCTTTGGGTTCAGGCTTCTTTGGGGAAGGAGTCTCTACCGGAGCCTGTACTTTCGGGCGATTCGAGCTATGCACTTGCATATCATTGCCCCCAACCACGACACATTCCTTGATCAAGGCAGGAACCTCAAACCCATCCTCATCCTCAACCAACACTTGGTCCTTTCCACGGAATCCACGTACGACTCCACCTCCCACACTATTCAGGAAGCGAACTTTATCACCTATTTGAATACTCATATTCTATACCTTATTATATTATGCGCACAAAATTAGGGAATAATCCGCGAATCCGAAACCTATTTACTACTTTTGCACCCGGAATCCGTACAAACGGATGTTTTTTAACAGGACAGAAGAAGTAATGAAGACGCAAGAAATACGTATTGAAGATTATAACTATTCGTTACCGGACGAACGAATCGCGAAGTTCCCATTGCCTAAAAGGGACGAGTCCAAACTTTTACTCTACCGTAACGGGGAAATAAGCGAAAGTATCTTTAAGCATATCACGGATTATCTTCCCCAGAACACCTTGATGGTATTCAATAATACCCGGGTCATACAAGCCCGCCTACTTTTCCAGAAAGAGACCGGCGCACGCATCGAGATTTTCTGTTTGGAGCCCATCGAGCCTCATGATTACGCTTTGATTTTTCAAGAGACCCGACGCTGTAGCTGGACTTGCTTGGTTGGCAACCTTAAGAAATGGAAAGAAGGCACTTTATCCAAAACGATCTTCATTAAGGATGAACCGGTCGTGCTGACAGCGGATAAGAAAAAGTCTCATGGTGACACACATTTGATCGAATTCACTTGGGATAATGAAGCTTATACGTTCGCCGATATTTTGGATGCCGCCGGGGTCTTGCCGATTCCTCCTTATTTGCACAGGGAAACAGAGAAGAGCGACCTACAGACCTATCAAACGGTTTATTCTAAGATAAAAGGCTCCGTCGCCGCACCGACCGCCGGACTTCATTTCACTCCGGAAGTACTTGCCGATATAGATGCTCGGGGCATCGGGCGGGAAGAAGTCACCTTGCATGTCGGAGCGGGTACCTTTAAACCGGTAAAAAGCGACACGATCGAAGGTCACGAGATGCACACGGAATTTATCTCCGTCCGACGCAGTTCCATCGAACGTATCAAAAGCAACCTTGGAAATATCATCGCCGTAGGAACGACTTCCGTACGGACCTTGGAAAGTCTCTATTACATGGGCGTGATCCTAGATAATAACCCCGAAGCGACTTCCGAAGATCTCGTCGTAAAACAATGGATGCCTTACGAGATGAATAACAACCGGCTGACAGCGGAGCGTTCCCTTCAAAACATCCTCGATTATCTGGATAAGCATGATGCGGATACGCTGGTAACGGCTACGCAAATCATCATCGCCCCGGGCTATGAGTTCAAGATCGTAAAAGGAATCGTCACCAACTTCCACCAGCCCAAAAGCACCTTGCTCTTGCTGATCTCCGCTTTCGTAAAAGGAAACTGGAAATCCATCTATGAGTATGCCTTAGAGCACGATTTCAGGTTCCTGAGTTATGGGGATAGTTCCTTGTTATTGTAACAGACATACAATAAGATCCCATACAATTCGTTATATTTGCACGAATATATTCCAGATTGAATGAAAGCGCATTTTACTATATATATTTTATTTTTGCTTATCGTATCTTCCTTGTATTCCTGCAAATCGGCGAAGTTGAGCGATGCCGAGGAGAAGCAGCGTATCGGGGAATACTATGAGGCAGCCGCCATTTATCGTAAGGTTTACACGAAAACATCCCCGAAGAAAAGGGATTTGCGCGGCTATATCGCTTACCGTATGGCCGAATGTAACCGGTTGATCAATAATACGGCGAAAGCGACTAGCGCCTATATGAACGCCATCCGCTATGATTACCCCGATAGTACCGTCTACCTACGCATGGGACAGATGCTGCAGAAGACCGGACGTTATCCGGAGGCGATCAAGAACTACGATATCTACATGGAGAACGATCCTAGCAATTTATTAGCCATCAACGGCATACAAGGATGCGAGTTAGCTCCCGGATGGAAAAAGAACCCTACCCGCTACGAGGTAAGACGCATGGATAAATTCAATTCCCGCCGGGGAGAATTCAGTCCGATGCTGGCCGGAGATAAATACGACCAACTATACTTCGCTTCTTCCCGCTCGAAAGACAAAGACGCGAAAGTCAGCGCCATCACCGGGCAAAATAACAATAACCTCTTCCTTGTCAAGCAAGACGAGAAAGGGGCTTGGCTAGCTCCCGTAGAGCTCGAAGACGAGGTGAATACGGAATACGACGAAGGAACCCCCTCTTTCTCCCCCGATGGAAACACGATGTATTATACCTATTGCGCCCAAGATCCGGAAGGCCCTCGTACCGCCGAGATTTACATATCTACCCGAAGCAGCGCCAAATGGGGAAAAGGAACCCGTGCGACGATCGTAAAAGACTCGGTTACCGCCCTCGGTCATCCTTCCATCTCGCCGGACGGCAAATACTTGTATTTCGTATCCGACGCCGTGGGCGGTTTCGGTGGCAAGGATATTTTCCGTGCCCGGGTAGCGGGAAACGATTTCGGCCCGATGGAGAACCTAGGAGAAGAGATCAACACCCCGGGAGACGAGATGTTCCCGTATGTCCGGGATTCCGTCACCCTTTATTTCGCGTCCAACGGACATCCGGGAATGGGCGGCCTCGATCTGTTCAAGGCCACGCAAGACAGTACAGGGAAGTGGAAGGTCGAGAACCTAGGCGCTCCCATCAACTCTATGGCAGACGATTTCGGTATCACCTTCGCCGGAAAAGAGGAACGGGGCTTCTTCTGCTCCAACCGCAACGACGCACGGGGCTATGACCATATATATTCCTTTGAACGGCCTACGATCACCATCTTCATCGAAGGAATCGTAAACGATGTCGATGAATATCCGATCGAGGACGCTACCGTACGCATCGTCGGAAAAGACGGACTGAACGTGAAAGTCCCGGTCAAGAAAGACGGTACCTATCGTGTCGAGTTGGAACGGGACATCCGTTATGTCATGATGGCCAGCGCCCGTGGTTACCTCAACCAGAATTACGAGTTGCATACCGGCCCCGAGGAGAAAAACGAGACGTATATCGTGGATTTCTTTCTCTCTCCGATCAGCAAGCCGGTTGTTATCGATAACATTTTCTACGATTTCGATAAAGCGACCCTTCGTCCGGAATCCAAGAAAGCTTTGGACGAGATGATCAAGATGCTGAACGATAACCCGAACGTAACGATCGAACTGGGTGCCCACACGGACCGGAAAGGTACGGACCAGTATAACGAGCGTTTGGCTCAACGCCGTGCGCAATCGGTCGTGGATTACCTAATAGCGGGAGGTATCGAGGCGGCTCGTCTGGAAGCGAAAGGATATGGAGAAAGCGTTCCCAAGACGATCAATAAGAAGATGGCTAAACAATTCGATTTCTTGAAAGAAGGCGATGTGCTTACCGAGGAATTCATCCTTGCCCTGCCGCCGGAACAGCAAGAGATCGCCGACCAGATCAACCGCAGAACGGAATTCAAGGTCTTACGTACAAACTATAACTTATTTTGAGGGAGCAAAGAGCGTGATCTCCTTAAAAGAGACCGGCCAATCGATCGCACTCATCAGCACATCGAAGGACAGGCGTTGCTGATAAGAGACCGAGGACTCCCTTGAATACAAGTCATGAGCTACCAAACCGATCATCATCTTAACCTTATAATGCAATTCCTTGGATAGTACCAAGCAGGCAAGTACACTCAAATCTCTCGCTTCTTCCCAATCCCGATCCGCAAAACACATCTCCTTTTGAAGTGCCGGATAATGACGAGTCCGCATGATCAGATCCGGATCACGGACCTCACACGCACCTTCCACTACATCCAATAATATACGACAGACAGCCAAACGTTGCTTTTTAATTACCTCCATATACGTTTCCCTCAAACCGGACCGTTCACCTTGTTCGGTATTTCTATATGCTACAAAAAAGAAGCGTGGGAACTGTTAATCTACTATTCGAAACTGAGGCATCGCCAAACACCCATCGGACAAATAATAAACAACAGCCCACGCCTTATTACGTATACTATTAGGCAGTATATATAACAAGCGTGAGCGTTTAGTTGCCTATTATCTCTGTCCGACTTGAAACTTGGCGATATTCAGTTCCAAAGATAATATCTTAAACGCTTATCGTAATCACACTTTGATTCATAAACCCTTGAATTTCCACAAGAGTTTACTTTATCGATACAAATATAACGCTTTTTCTCATACATCATATGGATTTATTTTTCTCTTTTAAAATCTATTGGGAAAAGATAGCGTATACTCTCTAGCGATAAATTCTTCCACTATAAACAAGATGCTTCCGTGAGTAAAAAAGAGAGGCGCATATACATCCTATTTATGTATATACGCCTCACCATTATGTGGATATTTCCAAATCCGGAACTTTCTTCCTTATTTACTCTACCGAGAACTTATAAATACACTCACTCGTATATTTCTCGCCCGGACGAAGCACTACGCTCGGGAATGCCGGCTGGTTCGGGCTATCCGGGTAATGTTGAGTCTCCAGACATAGGGCGCCACGATGTGGGTAAACCACACCTAACTTGCCTTTATCACCCGCTTTCGTCATTGAGTTACCGGCATAGAATTGAAGACCCGGCTCGTTGGTGTAAACTTCCATAACGATACCGCTTGTCGGAGATACAACCTTAGCGGCTACCTTATTGATATCGCCGGCGGCGTTCAAGATCCAATTATGATCGTAACCACCACCGTAAACCAATTGCGTAAACGGATTGTCGATATCTGCGCCTACCACTACCGGTTTGCGAAGATCCATCGGCGTGCCTTCCACGGGTTCGATACCGGTCGGGATCAACGTCTCGTCCACCGGGTTATATGTATCCGCATCGATCATGATCGTATGATCCATGATTTGCGAGCCGGGAACACCGGAAAGGTTGAAATAACTATGGTTCGTCAAATTCACGACAGTAGCCTTATCGGTTGTAGCCTCGTACTTAATATCAACGGCGTTATCATCCGTCAACTTATAGATCACCTTGATATCCAGATTACCGGGGAAACCTGCCTCACCGTCTTTCGATAGATAAGTCAACTCCAAGGTTTGGTCATCGATCTGTTTCGCGTCCCAAACTACCGCGTGATATCCTTTCGGACCTCCATGCAAGCAATGCCCGTTATTATTCTGTGGAAGTTGATACTCCGTTCCGTCCAACGTAAACTTACCATTCGCGATACGGTTGCCATAACGTCCGATCAAACCACCATAGTTATTATCCGGAAAAGCTACATACTGAGCGATATTATCATACCCAAGCACAACATCCGTCATCTTACCGTTCTTATCAGGCACCATCACGGAAACCAAGCGTCCGCCCCAATTCGTTACGCAAGCCTCAGCCCCTTTCTTATTCTTCAACACATACAAAGCAGTCGGCTTACCATCTACCTCAGATACAAAATCCGACTTCATCAAACCAGAAAGAGTGGCCTCTTCCGTAGCCGCCCCCTTCTCATTCTTACCTCCGCATGACAATAACATACACATTGCCATGACCGCAAAACAAAGTTTTTTCATCTCTTACCTTTAAAATTAATAAATGTTATTCTTCGGGCAAAGATACGCATTCTATCCACATGAGGTCCAATATCCTTACGCATTTTCTCGGGAATCCTTACCGATTTCTACTCGAAGTACTACACCATTCCTCTTGACATCTTAATCATCCACCAATTGGTAGATGATCATGCAACAGCCGTTGGAAGATCATGCAACAGTTGGTAGATGATCGTCCAACAGCTGATAAATAAGCTAGACCTTCATACAAATCCCCTAATATCTCCCGAAGAAACAGCCAAGGAAACATGAAGAAACCGTTTGAATCCTCAACCGATTTCATATTTTGACCCGTTATTCTAGTATAATACGATTCACTTTTGTACATTTGCACACTATTGTAATAAGTGAGTAATGAAACAATATTTAGAGCTGCTCAATAGAGTGCTTACCGAGGGAGTTAGAAAAGAAGACCGGACGGGTACGGGAACGATCAGCGTATTCGGTCATCAGATGCGGTTCAATCTGGAAGAGGGATTCCCGCTACTCACTACCAAGAAGCTGCATCTGAAGTCTATCATCTACGAATTGTTATGGTTCCTGAATGGAGATACCAACGTAAAATATCTGCAAGATCATGGCGTACGCATCTGGAACGAGTGGGCCGACGCGGATGGTAGCCTTGGGCATATATACGGTTATCAATGGCGGTCATGGCCGGATTATAAAGGAGGATCTATCGACCAGATCACCGAGGCCGTGGAGACGATCAAGCATAACCCGGATTCACGACGAATCATTGTAAGCGCATGGAACGTGGCGGACTTAGACAACATGAACCTGCCTCCTTGCCACGCTTTCTTCCAGTTTTACGTGGCGAACGGACGGTTGAGCCTACAATTGTATCAACGTAGCGCGGATATTTTCCTTGGCGTTCCGTTCAACATTGCCTCCTATGCCTTGTTATTACAAATGATGGCACAAGCTACCGGCCTTAAAGCCGGAGATTTTGTTCATACGTTGGGAGACGCCCATATCTACAGCAACCATTTGGAGCAAGTTAAGTTACAATTGACACGTGAGCCACGTGCGTTGCCCCGTATGGAGATCAACCCAGACGTAAAGAGCATCTTCGATTTTAAGTTCGAGGATTTCAATTTGACCGGATACGACCCGCATCCCCACATCAAGGGAGAAGTGGCCGTCTGAGAATTGGCAGTTGACGATGGACAGTTGACAGTTAATTCATAAATCATAAATTACAAATCATAAATCAATAAGTCTATGAGTACAATTTCTATCATCGCAGCAATCGCAGATAAAAGCGCGATCGGAAAGAATCAGCAATTATTATGTCACATGCCTTCAGACATGAAGCGTTTCAAGGAATTAACCACGGGACATGCGGTAATCATGGGACGTAAGACATTCGAGTCTCTCCCTGTAGCGCCACTGCCCAATCGGAAGAATGTCGTATTGACGACTATGCCCGAGGCTGGTTTCGTGAATTGTTTCGCTTGCGAGTCTATGGGGGCCGCTCTGGATTTATGTGAGAAAGAGGACGAGATATTCATCATTGGCGGTGCGTTGGTCTACAGACAGGCCTTGAGAATAGCCGACAAAATGTATATTACCCGCATCCATCATGAGTTTCCCGACGCTACCTCGTTCTTTCCCGTCGTAAACTGGGACCTTTGGGAAGAGACTGAACGTGAGGAACATCCCGCAGACGAGAAGAATCCTTACCCCTACACCTACATCACTTATGTGCGTAAAAAGTAAACATTAACGTACGTTTTACAACTTTTTGCTCTTTCTTTGTATCTATATAGGAAAGGTTTATTGTTAAACTTATAAAACCCAAAAGATATGAAGATAAGAGCAATTATTTTATCTGCCCTGATACTTTGCGGCATCTCGGCGGTTATTATGTATAGCCGGGCCGCCCAGCCTCAACAAAAAAGTTCTGTTATCACGCAAGCTATAAACGATAAGAATACCCCTATGGTGATCAAGAATCTTATCCTTAAAATGAAAGAACAGATGGAGGTAAACGATGATCAGTTCCCGGAACTGATCAAGGAGGTGGAGAATTACACCAACAGTTGCGCCGACTCGGCTTCCGTGGCGGTATTACATTCCATGCTGGCGGAGATGTATCAGAACTACTTCCAACGGAACCAGTGGACCATCAACCAAAGAACCCAATTAAGCGGTTATATCCCGGAGGATATCCGGGTATGGACTTCCAACTTATTCACGGATAAGATCAAGGAAGAGATCGATTTATCATTGCGACCTACGGCTTTATTGCAAAATACGCCTGTCAGCAAGTTCAAGGATATTCTGGAGATCGGAAAGGACTCGCAAACCCTGCGTCCGACCCTCTATGAGTTCCTTGCCTTCCGGGCACTAGACATCCAACCAACCGTACAGATCTATAAAGACTTGATCGCCTTTCAAAATAAGGAGCCAAATATGAAATCGGTCCTCCTTACGGAATTGGATTACCTACGATTCCTTTACGGGGATAAAAGGGATAAAGAGTCTTTCGTGGCTTACATGAACGCATTGGATGAGCTTTACAGGAACTTAGCTTCTCAAAACTATGCAGCCGAGATCTTAATCGCTAAATTGGATTTGGTTAGTGGCAGTATGTTTCGTTACGTCTCTACCCAATGGGATTCTATCAAAGCGGAAGAGGTGAAACTATGCGAGGAGGGTATCAAGCGGTATTCCGGTTACCCTCGCACGGCTATCTTAAAGAATCGCTTGGCACAATTGGAACAACCTACTTTATCCGCATCTACAAACAATACGGTTTATCCGGGACAGCAACTGGGGATCAAGCTGGAATATAAGAATGTACAGAAAGTCATCGTACAAATCTATCGAAGCTCGAAAACACCTTTACAAGCGGCAGCCCATACATCCGCAAAAAAATCAAGTAGCAGCACCTTGGGACAACTCGTAAATGAGAAGACATTCTCTTTGCTACTGCCCAACACCTATTCGCAGCAAGATACGACCTTACATATATCTATGGATCAACCGGGATTGTATGAATGTGTCGTAACCGTACCCGGACAACAGCTAAAGACGATCAATACGGTTAGCGTAACCCGATTGGCCGCGATCTATCGTAATCTTTCCGGTAATAAACAAGAGGTCATGGTTACCGACTATCTTAGCGGGAAGCCTGTTGATGGGGCTATCGTTACCTATTACGGAGGTCAGCGTCGTAGCTTGCAAGAACTGGGTACCGTCAAGACAGACCGGGAAGGCTTGACCACGCTTCCAGCGAACAGTCAAGTATTGGCGTTCCAAGCCAGCAGACCGGGAGATACCAACGCTATGTTGACAAATATCTATCCGATGGGTTCCGGCCACAAACCGGAAAAGAACCCGATAGAAGTCTCTATCTTTACGGACCGTGGGCTTTACCGTCCGGGACAAACCATTTTCTTCAAAGGCCTCGCCTATGTAAAAGACTCGAACGACCCGCATGCCGTGGCCGGACAGCCTTTTACGGTGACCTTATACGACGCTAACGGGAAAGAGATAACCCAGAAGAAAGTCACGACCAATGAGTTCGGTTCCTTTAACGGAGAGTTCTCCCTCCCCA
Organism: Parabacteroides sp. Y3-G-102; assembly: GCF_023656845.1. NCBI lineage: Bacteria > Pseudomonadati > Bacteroidota > Bacteroidia > Bacteroidales > Tannerellaceae > Parabacteroides > Parabacteroides sp. Y3-G-102. Next base: position 23,038 of record NZ_JAMOKU010000023.1, read on the forward strand.
AACAGACCCTAAGCGGCGTCTTCCGGTTAAGTACCGGACAGATGAGCGTATATATTCATGTAGAGGAATACAAACGTCCGACTTTCCAAGCGTACTTCCTCCCAATCAAGGGCGATATCGCTTTCGGCGATTCCGTTACCATACAAGGCAAGGCGGCTACATTCTCCGGCGTGTCACTGCCCAGCGGAGATGTCACTTGGCGTATTACACGCAGGCCCTTCCTGTTGTGGAGGTATTTCCGTCCGAGCGCTCCGACACAAGTTGCGGAAGGGAGTACCACCCTTTCCAGCGATGGGACATTCAACGTATCTTTCCGTCCCCAAAAAGAGGAGGATACGAATCCATACGCTTCCGCATACCAGACCTACGAGGTATCGGCTACCGTAACCGATAGCAAGGGAGAGACCCAAGAGGCGAATTACACTTTCTCGGTAGGAGAATCCAGTATCGTCTTATTCACGAACCTACCGCCACAAATCGAGAAAGACTCAGTAAAAGCCGTAGTCGAAGCCCGGACAATCAATGGGGAGATGGTTTCCACCTCCGGTACTTTCAAGATCGTAGAACTGATCGCAAACCGATCCGATAAGAACAGCGGAGAGAGCTATAAAGAAGGCAAGCAAGTAGCTTCCGGTAGCTTTACCAGTGGCAAGGAGATCAGTCCGGCTATTTTCAACCCATTGCCCTCCGGACGTTATCGCATTTTAGTAGAAGCCAAAGATAGCCAAGGACGACCCAGTAAAAACCAGTCCGATTTCATCCTATACGGAAAGAACGACAAGCGTCCTCCCGTATTTACCCATACTTGGCTGCTGAAAGAGAAGACAACTTGTTTACCCGGGGAGGAAGCGGAGATCGTATTCGGCACCTCCGACAAGGACGCCTACGTACTCTATGAATGGTTTGCCGGAAATAACCGCATCCATCACGAGTTGATAAAGCTAAGCGACGCGAACCATCGGTTTAAGATCCCGTTCAAGCCGGAATATGGAGAGGGAATCATCGTATCCTTTACGTTCGTAAAAGAGGGTGAGCTATATATCACACAAGTACCCGTAGAACTTCAGCTACCCAACCGGCAATTAACCATCAAGCCGATAACCTTCCGGGATCGTTTACTTCCGGGAAGTAAAGAGAGCTGGAAATTCCGTATCACCGACGCAGACTCCACGGTCGTATCCGCCGAGGTACTGACCAGCATGTATGATGCCTCGCTAGATAAAATCATACCATTCAATTGGTATTTCTCCCCGCGGCGAACGATCTTGCTACAAGCTCCCCGTTTCTCAACCGGAGCCGGATTCCAGCGTAGTTATCAATATGACCAGACAGAGGCCAAGTATATAAAAGTACCTCAATATCAGTATGACCGTTTAAATTGGTTCGGTCTATTCAATGAGATTGTCATACGAGGATACGGTTCCAGCAACCGGGCTTTCGCCACGGGTGGTATCATGCTGAAATCCGCGGCAGCCCCAGTAGTGGCGGAATCCATGAACATCATGGAAGACAGCGCCGTGTTAGAAGAGCCTAGTGTGGAATCTACGGAAGGGGAACCCGTGTTCAGCCTATCCGATCCTTTCGCCAAAGAGAGCAGCCAGCCGATAAGTCCGGAGCAAATCCGGCAGAACTTCGCGGAAACCGCCTTTTTCTACCCGACCTTACAAACGAACGAGGAAGGAGACGTATTCGTAAATTTCACCCTGCCGGAAAGTAACACGACTTGGAAACTACAGATGTTGGCCAACACCAAAGACCTAAAATACGGTCTGCTTACGAAAGAGGTCATTAGCAGCAAACCCTTGATGGTTCTACCGAATCTGCCTCGTTTCGTCCGCCAAGGGGATGAGGTCAGCATCAGCACGCAAGTCATCAACAATTCCAAGGAAGCGGTATCCGGCCGTGTACGCATCGAACTATTCGATCCCGCTACAGACCAACCGATTATCTGCTTGAGCAAGTCACAACGTCCGTTTGAGTTGCAACCGGATAGCATCGCTACTGTAAGCTGGATAATCCCGGTCCCCAAACAGATCAGCCTACTGGGCGTACGTATCCTAGCCGACTCTGAAAAGGGAAGCGACGGGGAGCAGCAGATCGTACCGGTTCTTTCCAATCAATTGCTTATCACGGAAAGTACCCCGTTCTATTTGCTCAAGGAAGGAGAGAAACAAATCCGTATCTCCGGGAACTCGGAGGGAGCGACACCGTTCCGTCTCACGCTGGAGATGACCGGGAATCCGATTTGGTACGCGGTACAGGCATTACCGACGATCACACAGCCGAACAATGATAATATCTTATCTTGGTTTGCCGCTTATTACAGCAATACGTTGGCTTCCTATATCGCCCAAGCCCATCCCCGCATCCAGAAAGTGATCAACCAATGGACCGCCCAAGGAGGGAATGCCTCTACCCTCTATTCAAACTTGGAAAAGAACCAAGAGCTGAAGAACATACTCTTGGAAGAGACGCCTTGGGTACTGGCCGCCGATAACGAGACAGAGCAAAAACAACGCTTGTCTTTATTGTTCGACCTAAACCGTGCGGACGGATTACGGGAAGCGGCCTTGCAACAACTGATCCAACAACAGAACGAAGAGGGTGGATGGAGCTGGTTCAAAGGTTTCCCCGCGAGCCGTGCGATCACGCTTGCTATCCTGAAAGGTATGTCACAGCTTGTACAGCTAAACGCGATCCAATATGGGCAAGCGGAGAAAGAGATGCAAATGAAGGCCCTCAAGTTCTTGGACAAAAGTATGCAAACGGATTATGAGAACTTGCTGAAATACGATAAGAAATGGCAAAACGCATGGCCCTCGCCGGAGCAGGTAGAGTTCTTATTCGTCCGTAGCTCCTACCGGGATATCCCGGAACTGGGAGATGCCCGGGAAGCGATCCGTTTCTATACGAACCAAGCGGAGAAGCACTGGAATCAATATTCCTTAATCAGTAAGGGCGAAATCGCCTTGTTAATGCATCGAAACGGTAAAAAGGAGGTATCGACAGCGATCCTGACAGGACTAAAGAAGACCGCTACGATCTCCGAGGAGAAAGGTATGTATTGGGCAAACAACCGCAGGGGGAGTGATTATTTTACCTCACCGATCGACACGCATTGCTTATTAATGTCCGTCTTTAACGAGATCGCGCCGGATACCCAGAATACAAACCGGATGAAACAATGGCTGCTAAACCAGAAACGTACACAAAACTGGGAATCCGTACCCACCACGGTAAACGCCATTTACGCCTTGCTACTCACGGGTAGCGATTGGCTGAACACGCAAAACACCTGTGTAGCGACATGGGACGGCAAGACCTACAGTACCGCGGAAGGGGAAATCGCCATCGGTTACCTCAAAACGATACTTCCGAACGAGCCGGCAAATAGTTCCGCCAATCCCGTGCTCTCGATCCGCAAGGAAGGAAACACGCCGGCATGGGGAGCTGTTTACGAGCAATACTTCCAAGAGATCGACAAGGTAAAAGGACAAAAAGGGGTGTTGAGTGTCGAGAAGAAATTATTCGTCGAGACCAATAACGGTACCAACCGCCAAATCCGTCCCGTAACACCGGAGCAACCGCTCCGCATCGGAGACAAGGTAATCGTTCGGCTAACGATCCGGACAGACCGTGAAATGAATTACGTATTCTTGAAAGATCTACGTGCGGGCTGCTTCGAACCGGCCGATCAACTTTCCAGCCCGGAATCAAGAGACGGTATCTGGTATTACAGATCCCCGAAAGACGTATCCGAGAATTTCTTCATCAATCGTCTGCCGGAAGGTACGTTTGTCTTGGAATATCCGGTCTACGTATCCCGTAGCGGCGAATACGCCGGAGGTATCAGTACGATTCAATGTATGTACGCCCCGGAATTCGTGTCGCACACCGCCGGAGAAAGCTTGCGGATCATGCCCTAAACAAGCCTTTTCTTACAATGCCCGTTCTAACCTCCTTACAATGCCCAGTATAAGGAGGTTAGAATGGGCACCGTAAGAAGGTAAGAATGGGCATCGCAAGAAGCGTTATCTTCCTCTAATTTTCAATTTTCAATTCTCAACTTTCAATTGAAATGACTATCTTTGTAATTCGAATTAAAACTAAACGATAAGATGAAACAAATAGTTTTTATTTTCATGGCGATCCTGTTAGCGACAGGAATGGCTTCGGCTCAGAAGAAAGCAGTTATTTCCGCGGAAACAACCAGTTTCGACTTCGGTACCATCAAGGAAGCGGACGGAAAAGTATCCCATACGTTTGAAGTATCCAATACAGGCGATATGCCTCTGGTCATTACACGTGTAATCGCGTCTTGCGGATGTACGACCCCGGAATGGCCGAAAGAACCGGTAGCTCCGGGTAAGAAAGCCCAGATCAAGGTTACTTTCGATCCGGCAGGACGTCCGGGTCCTTTCACGAAGACCATTTCCGTATACAGTAACGGGAAAACCGGAAGCTTCATCATGAACATCCGGGGAGAGGTTGAATAAGAAATACGTAAAAAACCCCCAATTGGAATGCTGAATATAAAAAGGTTGATCCTTGCTCTTACAGCAATTATATCTATAACGACAGCTTGGGCACAACAAGGCGCCCAAATCTTGTCGGACGAGTTGACTTATAATTTCGGGACAATAGCCGAGGCCGATGGATTCGCCAGTCATACTTTCACGATAAAGAATACGGGAGACGCCCCTTTGGTCATCACCCGTGTTACCGCGTCATGCGGTTGTACACGGCCGGAATGGACCAAGTCGCCGATCGCTCCCGGTAAGACCGGTGAAGTTAAGATAACGTATAATCCGAAAGGACGCCCCGGCCCGTTTTATAAAACCGTATCGATATTCAGCAATGGAAAGAAAGGGAGTTACAGCCTAGCCATTAAAGGAAATGTCACCCCGAAACCTTCGCAGCCGGTCTTTACGTATCCTTATTCTATCGGTGATCTGAAGCTGCATACGAAGACTGTTCTATTCAGCAGTATCCGTCCGGAGGAAACGTTGGGCGAGAAGATCAACATTAAGAACGAGGGAAAGACCTCGGCTACGATTCATCTGGGTAAAGTACCTCACTATCTCAACGTACAGGTGAACCCGGCTACCCTTCAACCGGACGAGGTCGGTGCCATTACGATCCTTATGGATGCCAAGGTCTTGAAGCGAAAAGGACGAGTCTCTACGCTTTTGCCGGTCATGGTACAGAACGCCGGAAAGAAGGAAGTATCCGGAGAGATCCAGATCTCCGCCAACGTGATCGATAATTTCAGCAAACTATCCGCTGCGGATAAAGCCCAAGCCCCGATAGCGGAATTATCCGGCACTTTACTGGAATTCGGCAAGCTACCGAACAAGAAAAGCATCGTTCCGTTGATCGGAGGTAAGGTATCGGGTACATTTGAGATTACGAATGCCGGAAAGACTCCGCTCACGATCTACAGCGTCACTTGTGATGATGAGCGTGTCGATTTGTCCGGCGGCAAGAAAGAACTTAAACCGGGAGCGACCGCTACTTTCAAAGTAACCTTGCGACCGAAAGAGATAAAGACAAAACTTGAAGCACTTATTAATGTCGTATGCAACGACCCGAACGGGCCTATTCGCTTGATCAAGGTCACCGCATATAAATAATGAATTATTAATATGGAACATCCAGAAAACGATGATCAGTACAAGGGATTGAAAGTGAATAAGGGCATTGCGGATGTCCCTACCGTAAATCCTTATATAAAAAAGCGTGCCCAACGCAAGGTATATACGCCTTCCGAATTCGTGGAAGGTATCTTAAAAGGGAATATCACGATACTCAGTCAAGCGGTTACCTTGGTGGAAAGCTCTAAGCATGAGCACCAGCAGGTGGCGCAGGAGATTATCGAGAAATGTTTGCCTTTCGCCGGAAAATCGGTCCGTATCGGTATTACGGGTGTTCCCGGAGCGGGAAAGAGTACCTCTATCGACTCTTTCGGCATGCACTTGATCAACCAAGGGCGTAAGCTTGCCGTACTAGCGATCGACCCGAGTAGCGAACGCTCGAAAGGTAGTATCCTAGGAGATAAGACTCGTATGGAGGCCTTGTCGAGAGAGAAAAACGCCTTTATCCGTCCTTCACCATCCGCAGGCTCCTTAGGGGGGGTCGCCCGTAAGACCCGTGAGACGATCGTATTATGCGAGGCCGCCGGTTTCGACACCGTATTCGTAGAGACCGTGGGTGTTGGACAAAGCGAGACGGCCGTACATTCTATGGTGGACTTCTTTCTATTGATCCAACTTGCCGGTACCGGCGATGAATTGCAGGGTATCAAGCGAGGTATCATGGAAATGGCGGACGGTATTATTATCAATAAAGCGGATGGAGACAATATCGATAAGGCGAATCTCGCCGCCGCTCAGTTCCGGAACGCTTTGCATCTTTTCCCACCTTCGGAATCAGGTTGGTTCCCGAAAGTATTGACTTATTCCGGTTATTACAACATAGGTATCAAGGAAATATGGGATATGGTCGGAGAGTATATGGAGTTCACCAAAAAGAATGGCTACTTCAACTATAAACGTAACGAGCAAGCTAAATACTGGATGTACGAAAGCATCAACGACACGCTGCGAGATAAGTTCTACCATAACCCGGCGGTAGAAGGCATGCTGGAACAAACAGAGAAGCAAGTCTTGAACAACGAGATCAGCTCGTTCGTGGCAGCCAAACGAATGATTGATTTATTCTTGGATCATATCGCTACGAAATAAAAGAATAAGAATGTCGCACGATCGGATCATGCGACACTCTTTTTCACTTGAACCTTACATCAATTCCTTTATCTTCTTTCGCTTTCACGGCCAACGTGCGTCCTTGTCTCTTTACCTCTCCTGTGATGAATTCAGGTATATTGTAGGATTTCATAAAGCGAAAATAAAAATCCGTATCCTTCTGGGGTAACAGGAAAGGTTTGCAAGCCTGTCCTTTCTCATCGATATAAGCGATAAACGGTCTTGTATACAAACCATCCATCCGCCGGCTGCTAAACACGATCCAACGGCTATCGCTACTCCATGAATGATAGCTTTCCACATCGTCGCTATTCGCCGCCTCCAATGGATAACTTCGCAGAGTCGATAAATCAATCATGTACAAATCGGCATCCTTATGCCAAATAGAGAAATTCCCATAACCGGACAAGGTATAGAGCAAATACTTTCCATCCGGGGAAACCCGGGGAAAAGAAACGCTTTTATCGATCTCCGATGCCTTATACAAAGTATCGACTACCGTCCCGAAACGGCGTGTAGCGGGATCGAACGAGACTGAGCATAGATCGTATCTCACTTGATCGTATTCCTTGGGCATCGTACGGACTTTAGCCGAACAGAAATAGAGCGTATTTCCATCCGGGGAAAATGTAGGGAAAGTCTCGAACGCTCCCTCTGAAGACAACAGCGGAGAAGTCACGATCTCATGCTTTTGCGTATCATAGACGACCACATCCGAAGCCGAGTCGAATACCTCCACCCGATTCCTATCGTTCATATGAAACGCTTGCTTGGTTTTATTCACAGAGAAAGCGACATATTTTCCGGAAGGATGCCAAGAAGGATAGACCAGTGGAGAAAGGGTCTGATCGGTCTTCGTATTCAGCTTCTCCACCCTATCTCCATCGATCAATAAGGTACAAGAGTAGGTCTCACGCATATGGAAAAGCATTTTCTCCGGATTCTGCATACAGAAAGAATGGCAGTTCATACAGTTATTGCCGCTCATCTTATTTTCGATGATCGCGTTCTCCGTATAATTTTCCAAGTTACGTTGATAGATACCCATACGGTTCCACAACTCATAGCCCGGTTCGATTAAACGATAAGCCAACCAACCATCGACCGGCTCCTTCGCCACCTTGATGATGAAGGGGGCATACGCGATCCATTCATCATTCACGAAGGCTTGTACGATTACATTCAGATGATTCCCGGAAGCGGTGCGCAACAGCCTTTTCCAACCGGAGGCCGGGATCACGAAACAAGCGTCTTTCCCGGTCTTGATCTCTAATTTCTCCGGGCCACATTCGAGAATGGCACGGGCCTCAGCGCAAGCGTCTTTCAGCTTAAAATTCAAGGGAGCTATATTCGGCGGGATTGTCACATCCGCATAATCCGGAAAGATCTCCGGCTTGACTTCCAGATTCTTCTGTATACGTACCGGACCGGAACAAGCCATCAAGCCCAGAATCATCCACAGACATATACATCTTATTATATACATTTTTCTCATCTCCTATTTAAACATATAATAATACCAATACGTATCGCCATAAGAGCGATACATCAAACCGGGCAGCGCATTACTATTATTCCGCCCAGCGAGCACTTGCCTCTTATAATCGGTGAATCGCCCTACGATAGATTCCGAGACACCGAAACGTTTCCAGTAATCCGGATCTTTCTCCGATAGGATGATGACCGCCTCTTGAAAAGAGACCGGTAAAGAAGGGAGTAAATCCGTTCCGTAATAGGTTTCCACCAACGTCTTAAAGCGCGTCACATCTTTTGCTAAAAGATAGAATACGCCGGCATAGTGGAAAGCGGCTTTATTGGAAGGATTCTGCTCCGCCAAGCGAATCAAGTCCGTGTCGAATCCATCCATCTGGATCAGATGATTCTCAGCTAGCAGGTTCCTGCGCATATTCCCCAATAGAGGATCTGTCTCGACCGCCTCATCATTATACAGGAATTTCCGCTGCGCTTTGGCCCAATCCTTATAATAGAAAGTATTCTCTAAGACAGCGATATATTTCTCCGCAACCGGATAGGCTCCATAAATCAAGTTCGTTTGTACCAAACGTTGCGTCATGCGGGGATTTCCATCACATAAAGCGCCGATATTACTCTCGAAAGCCATCTCTTGAGCCGCAGCGACATTTCCCATCGTAAAATAAACATCACTCAACAAGGCGGATATGGTGGTCGATTTATTCCATGCCACCATTAATCCACGAGGCCCGTGCTGCGTGTACTTAAACGCCTCATCCGCCAGAATACCTTTCCGGGCCAAAGCCATATTTTGGTAACATAAATAGAGTTGATTAGTGGTCGGCTCCTTGCATGATACCAAGATCCGGTCCCATTGCTCTGTCCGGGTAAAATAGTCCATCATCTTCAAACGGTATGATTTCTGTTCGCCATATAGATCGAAGCCTTTCCAGAAGATAAGCCCTAAGATAATGAATTGGGAGATTCCCAGCGCTAGACGCTTTTTACCAGCCCATGATTCCTTGTTTTTACAGAGGCAGGTTACAACCAGCGCCGCATAGAAAGCGATCCATGAGAAATAAATTACCTTATCCGGCACCAAACGGAAATAATAATAACTATCCGGTAAAAAGACAAAGCGGTATTCTCCGATCACCGAGTAACGCACACATAATTCACCCAAGATCAACACGATCATCGGTAAAATCGCGGAATAATACCAACGGGGCGTCCGGCTCATGGCCTCGTATCCCATCATGGACAAGGCAAACAACAAAGAGACCGGCCCGGCCAACCCAAAGAGTAACAGGGAGGCAAACAGACTTGCAATCAAACGAGGTATGAAATTCCTTATCCCTAAAACGAGATATAAAGCAAGCAGCATCATACCGAAGGCGACCGTTCCTTGAAACCTGTAATTAAAATCCCATTGCACAAACAACAAGGATAGGACGGGAAGCCAAGCCCATAAAATACCATGGCTTCGCGGATCGATCCGCCTCAAGATCGCCCAAAACAAGGCCCCTAGGCTTGTCAGCAGGGGCGCCGTTATCATAGCTCCCACATTCGGGAGAATGAAGAACTGCACCAAACAACCGGAAAGAACCATCGCTAAACCTCCCGGTTGCATTAACTTATCGATAATAAAAATGGGAGTCAACTGGAATAACTGGTTCTGCTCGACACAGTAAAAGTGGTACTCACTGAATATCCTCAAGAAGATAAACAGAAAGACAAATACGATTACATTCAAGGCCACGCCGCTATACTTCTTCATGATATCAGGTTCTTCAAATAAAAACCCGGATGTACGCAATCGCTACATCCGGGTTCCTATTCGTATAAATATATGCCTTATTTAGATTGAAGAAACACGGAGCGTGTTCAACAAATCCCGGTTAATAGGCTTATCATTCTTGATCGCTTTAGAGAACGGTACATAAACGATCTGGTCGTTCTGGATACCCATCATCACGTTACGTTGATCATCCAACAAGGCATCGATCGCGGCCACACCCATACGAGTCGCCAAGATCCGGTCTTGTGCCGTAGGAGAACCACCACGCTGCAAGTGACCTAAAATAGAGACACGCACATCGAACTGCGGATATTCCTTCTTCACACGCTCAGCGACACCCATAGCGCCACCGGTTACCTCACTTTCGGCAACCAATACGATACTACTGTTCTTGGACTTACGGAATCCATTCTCGATCATCTCGGCCAATTGGTCTTTCTCCAAGGAGATTTCCGGGATAATAGCGGCTTCGGCGCCAGAAGCGATCGCTCCGTTCAACGCCAAGAAACCCGCATCGCGCCCCATAACCTCCACAAAGAACAGACGATCATGCGAGGTAGCGGTATCACGGATCTTATCCACGCATTCCATGATCGTGTTCAAGGCCGTATCATAACCGATCGTCGTATCCGTGCCATACAAGTCATTATCAATCGTACCCGGCAATCCTACGATCGGGAAATTAAACTCCTGAGCGAAAATACGCGCTCCCGTCAACGTTCCGTCACCACCGATAGCGATCAAGGCATCGATCCCATGCTCTTGCAACTTATCATAGGCCTGTTTTCGTCCCTCGGGAGTCTTGAACTCCACGCAACGGGCGGTCTTAAGAATTGTTCCACCGCGCTGAATTATATTACTGACATTTTGTGTCTTAAACTCTTCAATCTCATCTAGGATCAACCCTTTGTAACCACGGTAAATACCTTTCACTCTCATTCCGTTATAAATAGCGGAACGTGTTACCGCACGAATAGCGGCATTCATTCCCGGGGCATCACCTCCGGACGTTAAAATACCAACACACTTTACTGTAGACATAGCGTCATTGATTTTAATGTTCTCCGGCAAAAGTAGTAAATATTTAGTTATCCTTCTGTCTTTCTCCCGGAAAGTTCACGTAATTTTAATCAAAATATCATTCCGAAGCATTCAGTTCCTTGATCCGGACCGCCACTTCCTCCATCAACCACTTGGGAGTGGATGTAGCGCCGCAAACCCCGACCCGGCGCACGCCCTCGGGCAAAGGCTCGGTAATCTCTGATACCTCGGAAATAAAAAGCGTATTCGGGTTCGCTTTCCGGCACTCCTCGAACAGCATCTTTCCGTTGGAACTTTTACGACCGGCCACAAAATAGACCCAATCGTGGCTGGAGGCGAACGCTTTTATATTCGGAAGGCGATTCGCCACCTGACGGCAAATCGTATCGTAATAATTAAACTCCACCCCTTCCGCCATCCGCTGCTTGATCTCCGCCACTACCGCCTTGAATCCATCCAAGGACTTCGTGGTTTGGGAAAACAGACTGATCGCACGGGTAAAGTCCAGACGATCGAGGTCTTCTATTTTCTCGATAACAATCGCCGTACCTTCTGTCTGGCCCACCAAGCCATTCACCTCCGCATGGCCTTTCTTTCCATAGATAACCAGCTGGGTGTTATTTGCCCGGGTCTCTTGATAACATTTATGGATCTTGCGCTGCAAACGCAAGACAACCGGGCAAGTAGCATCTATAATCGTGATATTGTTTCGCTTCGCTAAAGAATAGGTAGAAGGTGGCTCGCCATGCGCCCGGAGCAACACCTTCCGGTCTCTCAACTTTGAAAGGCCATCATGATCGATCGTATGCAGCCCCATATGCTCCAACCGCTCCACCTCCAAACTGTTATGAACGATATCGCCTAGGCAATACAGCGTATCCGTATTACCCAGCTCCCGCTCCGCGCTTTCTATGGCGGTAACAACCCCAAAGCAGAATCCGGAATCTTTATCTATCTCGACTTCTATCATATCTATAATATCATTAACAAACAAGCACTTACAGTTTTCTTAATTTTCAATCACAAGAAACTAAAGTTTCTTCATAACAAAACTAGAGTTTTCCCTAAGAGAAACTTTTGTTTCCTAGTAACGAAACTATAGTTTTCATTCGAAGAGACAAAAGTTTTCTTTATAGGAAACTCTAAGCACTCGTTTATGAACCGATCGCTTTATGATATTGTTCCAGCAACCAAGCCTTTTGCTCGTCCAAAGTCATATGGGAATTATCCAATACCAAGGCATCATCCGCCTGTCTCAAAGGACTTTCCTCCCGGGTTGAATCTATATAATCCCGCTTCTTCACATTCTCCAGCACTTCCTCGTAAGAAGCGGGGATCCCCTTCGCCTCTAGCTCATCCACCCGGCGCTTGGCACGTACCTCCGGCGAGGCCGTCACGAAAAGCTTCAACTCCGCATCCGGGAATACGACCGTACCGATATCACGGCCATCCATCACGATGCCTTTCGCCTTCCCCATCTCTTGTTGCTTAGCGACCAACGCACGGCGCACAAAGCCTAGAGTGGCTACCGGACTCACTTTATCCGCCACTTCCATGCCACGGATCTCTTTCTCTACATTCACACCGTTCAAATAGGTATCCGGCCGGCCGGTCTCCGCGTTCAAACGAAATGAAATATCGATATCATGGATAGAAGCCTTCAGCTCTTCCTCCTTAATCTTCTCTCCCTCAAAAAATCCATGCTGGATGCAATACAAAGTCACGGCCCGATACATGGCACCCGTATCGATATACGTATATCCGATCTCCTTGGCAAGATCTTTTGCCATGGTACTTTTGCCACTGGAAGAGTGGCCGTCTATAGCGATAACTATTTTCTTCATATATGTATATATTAATGTATAGGTTTATTCTGTCACCTTCTTAAAATCGGCCAAGGTCGTAGATACGCTAATCATCATCGACATGGCGGACGGATGATATTTCGCCAGCGAGAAGCCCACGTCAAACATCTTGATCCTTACGCCTGCGCCCGCCGAGAAGCCGGAGAAACTTCCCCCGCCTTTCAACTTCATATCCATATTGACCTTCGGATTGAATCCTACGCCCACCCAAAAGTTCTCGGACGGGATAAAATCCACGCCGATGATAAAATGCTTCGCCAACGTCTTAACAAAAGAATCCCCTTCATACTCTTTATCCGTATTATCGATATAATCGAACTTCCAACGGTTCAAGTATTGGGCCGTCAAAGAAAAACGAATCGGGGCATGCGCCATTTTCTGCGTGATACCCATCTGGATATCCCAAGGCATCTTTTGTCGCTCATCCTCGTAAGCTTTCAGTTGCGCGCCGATATTCTTCAAGGCGAAACCAAAAGAAAAACCCTTATCCGAATTATAATAACTCAATCCCGCATCCACGCATAAACCGATAGAGGTATAATCAGCCAAGCCCGAATACAAGAACTTCAACGACAATCCACCCCGCCAACGCTCGCTCAAGTCGCGGGAGTAGAAACCATTTACGCTGATATCTTTCGCCGAAAGACTCGCTCCGGTCACGACATTATCCGGCAACACCTCCTGGATATCGCCATAGCTTATAAACGTAGCGCCTACGCCCCAAGCCCCTTTCTCGCCATGCGCTTTCGTGAACAAGGCACTCCCTACGTTGATATCCGAGATGTAATTCATATAATTCAAGTTGATCATCCCATCCATCTCCGCGCCTAGCAACGCCGGATTATGGAAAATAAGTGAAGGATCTCTTTCTACCAACGCCACGGTATGCCCACCCAAGGCGTTAGCCCGGGTCGAGGTCGGAAAACGTAAGAAAGTATACGCCTCGCTCCCGTTTTGCGCTGAGACAGACAGTGTAACAACGAATAAAATCAGTATAAATAGTTTATTTCTCATATTTTCATGCAAAAAATCGTTCAAAGATACATTAATTCGGAAAAATGTTTTTACTTTACACCCGCAAATCTCAGAAATACGGATTTCACATTAACAGAAACGGGAAAAATGCCAAAAAGGTATATAATCGCTCTCATTTTTGTTTGATATATGAAATAATTTGTATTTTTGCAGAAGTGAAAAACACTTATAAATTATTATAAACGTATGGAAATTAAAAAATCACCGAAAGCGGACCTTGAGAAAGGTAAGACCCTAAGCATCCTTATGGGATTTGTAGTGGGCTTAGCTGTCTTGTTCGTGGGCTTCGAATGGAGTACCCGCGATGTAATGGTCGTTCAGGCTAGCGAGGGTGTAGCAGACATCATCGCTGAGGAAGAAGTGGAAATCACGAGACCGGAGAATACGCCTCCTCCACCTCCACCACCTCCAGCACCAGTTGTAACCGAGGTTTTGAACGTTGTTGAAGATGACGTTGAATTGGAACAGCAGGATATCTTATCATCAGAGGATGACCAAACCTCAGCGCAGGAGGCTGTTTATACTCCCCCCGCAGTTGTAGAAGAGGAAGAAGAGTCCGCACAACAGATCTTTACAGTTGTAGAAGAAATGCCGAAGTTCCCCGGTGGAGACGCAGAATTGCTGAAGTTTATCGCTAAATCAATCAAGTATCCGGTAATCGCACAGGAAAACGGTATCCAAGGTCGTGTAATCTGCGCATTCGTGGTTAACCGAGACGGATCAGTAGTAGACGCTGAGGTATTACGTGGTGTAGACCCATCATTGGACAAAGAGGCTCTTCGTGTGATCGGTACCATGCCTAAATGGACTCCGGGTAAGCAGAGAGGTAAACCAGTACGTGTTAAGTATACTGTGCCTATCACGTTCAGATTGCAATAGTATAACATTAAACATATCAAAAAGGCTGCTTCATTTTCGCAGCCTTTTTTTATTTCATAACTCCATTAATTGATACAGCTATGTTAGCATTCGAGAATATACTTCAAAGAATAAAAAGCGAGATCTCTCAACTACAATTCACCAATCCTCCCAAGAGCTTATACGAGCCGATAGAGTACATCTTGTCCCTCGGAGGAAAAAGAATACGTCCGGCGTTAACGTTGATGGCATGTAATATATATAATAATAGTATAGAGAATGCGATCAAGCCCGCTTTAGGTCTGGAAGTTTTCCATAACTTCACCTTGCTGCACGACGACCTGATGGATGAAGCTGATAAAAGAAGGAACAAACCTACCGTACACAAGGTATGGAATGCCAATACGGCGATTCTTTCCGGAGATGCGATGCTAATAGCGGCTTATCAATTAATCGGATCAACGGAACACGGCCACCTCAAACAAGTGTTGGATTTATTTACGCAAACCGCAGCGGAAATATGTGGCGGCCAACAATTCGACATGGAATTCGAGTCTCGCATGGATGTAAGCGAGGAAGAATACATCGAGATGATCCGGCTAAAGACAGCCGTACTACTGGCCTGCGCCCTTAAAACAGGTGCCTTACTCGGAGGTGCCTCACAGAAAGACGCAGACCATTTATATGCGTTTGGTATTAATATTGGTCTAGCGTTTCAACTGCAAGATGATTTACTAGATGTATATGGTGACACCGCCACTTTCGGGAAAAACATTGGCGGCGATATCCTTTGCAACAAGAAAACATTCTTATTGATCAACGCTCTCAGACTGGCCAATAAAGAACAAGCGGAAGCTCTCCGTAGCTGGATGGATAAAAAAGAATTCGACCCGGCTCAAAAGATACAGGCATTCACCTCTATCTACAACGAATTGCAGCTAAAACAATTAACAGAAAATAAAATCCAAGCCTATTACGACGCATCCGTAGAGAACTTAAACGCTTTACAAGTCGCCCCCGAAAAATTAACGATCCTAAAAGAGGTTTGTGATCATTTAATGCATAGACAATCCTAATCCATGAGCTTAATAGACACACATTGCCATTTATATCTGGAGGATTTCGATCCGGAGCAAGACGAACTGGCTCAAAAAGCAAAAGACTCAGGTATCGACACCCTGCTTCTGCCAAACGTAGACCTGACGACGATTGACAGAATGCACGATTTATGCGATCGATACCCAGAGTTCGCTTTCCCCATGATGGGATTGCATCCGACCAGTGTGGATAGCAATTATATCGATATCCTAAAACAAACGGAATCCTATCTATCTAAACGTACTTATTGCGGTATCGGTGAAATCGGGATCGATCTATATTGGGATAAGACTTATTTGAAGGAGCAACAAATCGTTTTCGAGGAACAACTGCGTTGGAGCATCGATCTAAACCTGCCCGTAGCCATCCATACCCGTGACGCATATCCGGAAGTTCTGGAATGCATAGATAAAGTCGGAGCGGAAAGACTTAAGGGCGTATTTCATAGTTTTACCGGCACAACAGAAGAGCTGGAAGAAATAAAGAAACTGCCCACCTTCAAGATCGGGATAAACGGGGTTGTCACCTTTAAAAATTCAAAACTGTCCGAAGTCATCCGGCAAACAGATCTTGAAAAGATACTCTTGGAAACAGATGCCCCCTATCTTTCACCAGTCCCCTACAGAGGTAGACGGAATGAGCCTACTTACATATGGAAGACGGCCGAGAAAGTGGCGGAAACATTCGGCCTCACGCTAGAGGAAACCGTAAACGCTACTCGAAAAAACACATTAGAATTGTTTAAAAGCCTAAATAAACCCATATAGACACTTTTTTTCGAATGAAGTCAAAATTTATTTCGCGGATATTGTGTATATGTCAAGCAAAAACTATAGATTTGTGCACTGAAAAGATTGCATATGGGAATTTTTTCGTATTTTGCGGTCGTTTTAGAAGAAGCTAGGCGAATAATTGGAGAGATGCTCGAGTGGTTGAAGAGGCACGCCTGGAAAGCGTGTAAACCCCTAAAGGGTTTCGCGGGTTCGAATCCCGCTCTCTCCGCAGTGGAGAATACCATGAATTAATTAACAATAAAATAAAAACAAATAAGAGAATTATTAATCTTAAAAATTAAACACACAATGAAAAAGTTATTTGCAAAAGCATTCTTGGGTTTATGTGCCCTTGGAACTTCTACCGTAGCATTCGCACAGGATGCGGCTCCAGCAATTGAAGGAGGTATGTATCAAGCATTAAAGACAAAGTTTATCGAAGGTGGTGCCGACTTCATGAGTTTGGTCGCTATCGCTTTGATTTTCGGTTTGGCATTCTGCTTAGAGAGAATTATCTACTTAAACTTGGCTGAGACAAACTCCAGCAAACTGTTGAAAGGTATTGAGGATGCTTTAGACAAAGGTGATGTTGAAGGCGCTAAAGCTATCGCTCGCGACACAAGAGGCCCTATCGCTTCTATCGCTTACCAAGGATTGATGAGAATTGACCAAGGTATTGACGTTGTAGAGAAATCTATCGTTTCTTACGGTGGTGTTCAAGGCGGTCTTTTGGAAAAGAATATGTCTTGGATCACATTGTTTATCGCAATGGCTCCGTCTTTGGGATTCTTGGGTACTGTAGTAGGTATGATCATGGCGTTCGATAAAATCGAGCAAGTTGGTGATATCAGCCCGACGGTTGTAGCAGGTGGTATGAAAGTGGCCTTGATTACTACTGTAGGTGGTTTGATCGTAGCCTTGATTCTTCAGGTATTCTATAACTATTTGTTAAGCAAATTGGAGGCTATTTTGAACCAGATGGAAGATGCTTCTATCTCTTTGCTTGACTTGGTTATCAAATACAACGTCAAATTCAAAAAATAATAACGAATTATGGCAGTTACTAAAATAAGAAAAATATCCAGTTGGACTTTACTGATAAGTTCTATTATCAGTATCATTGTGCTGGGTATGTTTTATGCGGGTGGAGTCGTTGACCCTGCCGCAGAAATGAAAGAACCCATCTATACAGGGTTATTGATTAACTGGACTTCTGTATTGTTCTTCGTGACAATCATCAGTACAGTATTGTTTGCGGTTTGGCAATTCTTGACTTTGCTGAAGACTAACGCTAAATCAGCTATCATGTCTTTGGTAGTATTAGTTTGTTTCGTAGCCGTATTGTTCATCACCTATACAATGGGTGACGCGACTCCTTTAGCAGGCTTGAACGCAGACTCTCAAGTTTACAATACTCCGGGTTGGTTAAAGATCACAGACATGTGGATCATGTCTACAATCGTACTTTTGGTTCTGATCGTAGCATGTGTAGTTTGGGGTTCTGTAAAGAGAATCATGGGTAAATAATAGTAATAACGAACTGATAAAACAAGAAAGAAATGGGTAAGAAAAGAAAGACACCGGGTATCAATGGTTCTTCTTCGGCCGATATCGCTTTCATGTTGCTTATCTTCTTCCTTATTACTACATCAATGGATACAGATAAAGGTTTGGCAAGACGTTTGCCGCCCCCTGTACCTAAAGATCAGAAGAACGATACCGATGTTGACATCAAAAAGAGAAACTTGTTGGTTGTATTGATCAATAGTAATAACCAGATTCTCTGTGGTGATCAATTTGTCGATATCAAGCAATTGAAAGAAAGAATCAAAGAGTTCATTGATAATCCTTACAATGACGAACATAAGCCTGAACGTGTTGAGGCTGATGTTCCATTCTTCGGAAAGATGATGGTAACGAAGAACCACGTAATTTCTTTACAGAATGACCGTGGTACCGAATACCAAGCTTATATCGATGTGCAGAATGAAATCGCGGCTGCTTATAACGAATTGAGAAATAAGGTTTCTAAGGAAAAATTCGGGAAGAATTTCGCTGATTTGGACGAAGAACAACAAAAAGCTGTACAGCAGATTTATCCGCAAAAGATATCAGAAGCTGAACCTAAAAATTATGGAGGTAAAAAGTAATGGGAAAGTTTAGTAAAGCGGGCGGTCGTGAAATGCCCGAATTGAATACATCATCATTACCTGACTTGGTGTTCGCTTTCTTGTTCTTCATCATGATGGTAACATCTATGCGTGAGGTAACATTGAAAGTAGAGTTCCATGCTCCACAAGCTACAGAGCTTCAAAAATTGGAGAAGAAATCTTTGGTTACATTTATCTATGTAGGTAAGCCGACTAGAGATTTGAGAGCGAAGATGGGTTCTGAGACTCGTATCCAGTTGAATGACGCTTTTGCAGAGACTTCGGAAATTCAGGATTATATCGCACAAGAAAAGTCCAGTATGAAAGAAGAGGACCAGCCGTTTATGACAGTTTCTATTAAGGCTGATAAAGAGACCAAGATGGGAACGATCACCGATATCAAGCAGGCTCTTCGTGAGGCATACGCATTGAAGATTAGTTATTCCGCAGCACAACGTGTAGAGTAATAATTATTCAGATATAGCATTATAAAAAGGGGCGGGATTTATTTCCCGCCCCTTTTTTATTCCACTCCATAAACGTTTTGGTGAATAATGGTCTTAACTCGCTCAAAAGATTGCTCAAGATCAAGTTTCCCATGAGTCATCAAA
Source organism: Parabacteroides sp. Y3-G-102 (assembly GCF_023656845.1). Taxonomy (NCBI): domain Bacteria; kingdom Pseudomonadati; phylum Bacteroidota; class Bacteroidia; order Bacteroidales; family Tannerellaceae; genus Parabacteroides; species Parabacteroides sp. Y3-G-102. The sequence continues at coordinate 42,504 of NZ_JAMOKU010000023.1, forward strand.
CGCATTTCTAAAAATGCCTCTCCCTTACGATAGGGAGGTTGGAAATATACATGGTGATCCAAGACAAACCCCAGACGTTCATAAAAACCGATTCTACGTTTACTCATCTCCTCTGTCGGCATCTCTACCTCTAAGACAACCGGATCTTCGTGGAGAGCTAAAAAACTTGTCATTGCTTTCGCTCCGATTCCTCCGTTACGAGCGGACTCGTCGATTGCGAAATGCTCCGCATAAACAAAGCCCTCAAATTGCCATCCCGTAATGAAACCCACATAAATACCATCCCGTAGCAAGGCATACATCTCGAAACGGCTATCTTCCTCCAAAAGCTTACGTACCAAAGAGAAATCACGACGTTCTTCCTCGGGGAAAGAACTAGTATATGTTTTCTCTACTAGATCCAATAAAGGATCGGCTATCTCCCGGACAGGCTTACTAATTATTACATGATCTTCGCTCATAAAAAAAATACTTAATAATTGAATAAAGAATGCTTACAAAATCAAAATAATCTACCATAATCTTTAGATGATTATAAGATTATCATTATATTTGTATTAAATATGAAAGATATAATCTAACAGTAATACAAATATACTGAATATATGGCACATCATCAACTAGATGAACTGGACGAGAAGATACTTAAACTAATCATCGGCAATGCGCGTATGCCATTTTTGGAAGTAGCGAGGGAATGTAACGTATCCGGAGCGGCTATTCATCAACGCATACAAAAGCTGACTAATTTAGGGGTTATCAAAGGTTCAGAATTCATCGTGGATAACACAAAAGTTGGGTATGAAACTTGCGCATATATGGGGCTATTCCTAAAGTCTCCCGGACAATTTCCAAGCGTTACCGAAGCGCTGTTGCAGATACCGGAAGTCGTGGAATGCCATTATACAACGGGGCAATACGACCTGTTTATAAAAATATACGCAAAGAACAACCAGCATTTGCTAAGCATCATCCACAACAAGCTTCAACCATTGGGCTTGGCTCGCACCGAATCGCTTATATCCTTTAAGGAGGCATTCAAAAGGCAAATTCCTATTGATCTGGACGACGATTAAACAAAGGAAGCTATATAAGAAAAGGGTCCGTAATCCGGTTGAAACCGGTTACGAACCCTTTTTATCATGATCACTAAGCGCTATTAGAACTCAGCGTTATTCGGTGTACGCGGAAAAGGTATCACGTCACGGATATTTCCCATACCCGTAACGAACAACAAAAGACGCTCAAAGCCCAAACCGAAACCAGAGTGAGGCACCGTACCAAAACGGCGAGTATCTAAGTACCACCACATATCCTTCATCGGGATGCCCAACTCATCAATACGAGTCATTAGCTTATCATAGTCGGCCTCACGCTCGGAACCGCCGATGATCTCTCCGATCTTCGGGAACAATACGTCCATGGCACGCACCGTCTTTCCATCCTCGTTTTGCTTCATATAGAAAGCCTTGATCTCTTTCGGGTAATCCGTTAAAATTACCGGACGTTTGAAGTGATCCTCCACCAAGAAACGTTCATGCTCGGAAGCCAAATCTACCCCCCAATAAACAGGGAACTCAAATTTATGTCCTTTAGCGACAGCCTCTTCCAATATCTTGATTCCTTCAGTGTACGGCAAGCGAACGAATGAGTCTTTCAAGACCCCTTCCAGACGAGCGATCAATTCCTTATCGAACATATCGTTCAAGAACTTGATATCCTCCATACAGTTATCCAACGCCCATTGTACGCAATATTTAATGAACTCCTCGGCCAACTCCATATTGTCCGTGATATCATTAAAAGCGACTTCCGGCTCAATCATCCAGAATTCCGCCAAATGACGAGGCGTATTTGAGTTCTCCGCACGGAACGTAGGGCCAAACGTATAAATCTGTCCCAAGGCTGTAGCTGCCAACTCACCCTCCAACTGTCCGGAAACCGTCAAGCTAGCCTGCTTGCCGAAGAAATCGTCCTCATAAATGATAGAGCCGTTCTCATCCTTTTTCAAGTCGTACAAATTCTTGGTAGTAACTTGGAACATCTGTCCGGCACCCTCACAGTCGGAAGCCGTGATGATCGGCGTATGGAAATAGAAAAAGCCTCTATCATGGAAAAACTTATGGATAGCGTAAGCCATATTATGACGAATACGGAATACCGCTCCAAATGTATTCGTACGAGGACGCAAATGAGCGATCTCACGCAAAAACTCCATGGAGTGTCCTTTTTTCTGCAATGGATAAGTAGCTGGATCAGCCGTACCGAAGATCTCAATCTCGGTAGCCTGTATCTCCACATTTTGCCCCTTACCTTGGGATTGTGTCAAGATACCATTTACGCTGATACTAGCTCCCGTGGTAATCGGTTTCAAGAACTCATCACCCAATTTATCTACATCCACAACGATCTGAACATTATTAATTGTAGAACCGTCATTCAAGGCGATAAAATTCACCTGTTTGCTACCACGGCGGGTACGTACCCATCCTTTCACATTCACGGTAGTACCGAAAGCGTCGCTTTTCAGCACGTCTACAATTTTTGTTCGTTTAATTGTTTCCATCTGTATCGTTTTTTGTTATTCGAAAGCTCCCATCCTAAGAGCGTTCACTTCCCTTTCATTTAAGTAACGCCATTTACCGCGGCCTAAGTTCTTCTTAGTCAAACCGGCGAAATAAACACGATCCAATTTCGTCACATGATATCCCAACGATTCGAAAATACGGCGCACGATACGGTTACGGCCGGAATGGATCTCGATACCCACTTGGCTCTTATCGTCCTCGCTAGCATAGCTGATAGCGTCCGCATGGATCTCTCCATCCTCAAGCTCAAGGCCGTTGGCGATTTTCTCCATATCCTCGATAGCCACGTTCTTATCCAACCACACATGGTAGATCTTCTTCTTCTTGAAAGATGGGTGAGTCAATTTAGAAGCTAAATCACCATCGTTCGTCAATAACAAGACACCTGTCGTATTACGGTCCAAGCGGCCTACCGGATAAATACGTTCTTGGCAAGCGTTCTTCACCAAATCCATCACCGTCAAGCGCTCTTGGGGATCATCAGAAGTAGTTACGCAATTCTTCGGCTTGTTCAATACGATATACACCTTGCTCTCGATCTGAACCGGCTTCTCGTTAAATGTAACAACATCTTGACGAGTAATCTTAGTACCCAATTCCGTTACCACGACATCATTAACCTTAACAGCCCCTTTCTGGATAAACTCATCCGCCTCACGACGAGAGCAAACACCAGCGTTAGACAAGAATTTGTTCAAGCGGATCGGTTCGTTCGGGTCCGCCAAGACTTCCTTATACTTGATCTGTTTCGGACGCATGTTGTAACCCTGCTGTCTTTGGAACCCCCCTCCTCCACTGGGACGGCGATTATTATTGTAAGAAGGACGGCGATTATTTCCATATCCACCACCCCCTTGACGATTACCGCCATAAGAGTTATCGTTACCATACGAACGTCTGGGTGCGTAACCATCCCCGCCGCTTGAACGTGAATCATTGTAATCAACCCGGGTATCACCTACTCTAGGTCTTCTTTTCTTCATACCATCCGCAGACATTCCCTCTCCGGAAGGACTAGCGGAATAAGCCTTTGCCGGTCCATCATAATTAGGACGAGACGGACGATTGTATTGCCCTCCTCCATTCCCATATGACGGGCGGTTATTTCCATAAGACGAGCGGCCGCTGTTGTAGCCACCTTCACGGTTGTTACCATAAGACGGGCGATTATTTCCATACCCACCTTCGCGATTGTTGCCATAAGATGGACGACTATTACCATAGCCCCCCTCACGGTTGTTGCCATACCCGCCTTCACGGTTATTATCGTAAGAACGCGGACGGCTCGAACGATCCCCGTATGAAGGACGGTTATTTTCTCCATAAGACCGATACGGTCTACGTTCATAGCTACCCTCAGGTTTATTATAACCCTGATTGTAAGGTCTTCTTTCACCTTCTTGGTCTGTGTTTTCCCGTCTGATACTTGGTATCACTTTTTTTGGACGCGGTTGAGATTCATCTCTTTCTTCTGTACTCATTTGTTATAAATTAAACAATGGTTAAAAACTTGGTAGCCTCACGGCTACCTGTATTATCACTAAATTCCTGTATAATTATGAGGCGTTATAGCCCTTAATTCATCTTTAATCCGGTCGCTAACATTCAAGGTTTCGATAAACTCCTTGATAGATTGCTCCGTAACAGTCTGGTTCGTACGTGTCAAAGCTTTTAATGCCTCGTAAGGCTTCGGATAACCCTCACGGCGTAAGACCGTCTGGATACCCTCGGCTACCACAGCCCAGCAATTATTCAAATCCCTACTTAGGGCGTTCTCGTTCAATAACAATTTACCCAAGCCTTTTGTTAAGCTCTTGAAGGCAATTTCTATATGTGCCAAAGGCACGCCTACGTTTCTCAACACGGTAGAATCCGTCAAGTCTCTTTGTAAACGAGATACCGGCAATTTCGTAGCCAAATGCTCTAAAATAGCGTTAGCGATCCCTAGATTACCCTCAGCGTTCTCGAAATCAATCGGGTTCACCTTATGTGGCATAGCAGACGAACCGATCTCACCCGCCTTGATCTTTTGCTTGAAATACTCCATGGAGATATATTGCCAGAAGTCACGATTCAAGTCGATCAAGATCGTATTGATACGCTTCAAGCCATCGAAGATCGCTGCCAGATTATCATAATTAGAGATCTGGGTAGTCCACTCCTCACGTTTCAAGCCTAACACCTCACTAACGAACTTATTACCGAATGCCCTCCAATCATAATCCGGATACGCTACATGATGTGCATTGAAGTTTCCTGTAGCGCCACCGAATTTAGCGGAGATAGGAACGGCCTTTAACAATGCCAACTGTTGCTCCAAACGGTAAACAAAGACCATCACCTCCTTACCCAAACGAGTCGGAGATGCCGGTTGCCCATGTGTCTTAGCCAACATCGGGATATCCATCCATTCCTCGGCGTATTTTTTCAAGGCGCCGATCACCTCTTCCAAACCCGGATAATACACCTCTTGCAAAGCATCCTTGATCGATAAAGGCACAGATGTGTTATTAATATCCTGAGAAGTCAATCCAAAATGAATAAACTCGTGGTATTTCTCCGCAAGGAAATGATTTGTTTTTTCCTTAATAAAGTACTCCACCGCTTTCACATCGTGGTTTGTCACGCTCTCGATCTCCTTCACTCGTAAAGCGTCCTCCTCCGTAAACTCCTGATAAATCTTCCGGAGCCCCTTTTTTACTTCCGCCGCATTTAACTCGCTTAATTGCGGAAGAAACTCAGATAGAGTAATAAAATACTCGATCTCAACTCGCACCCTATACTTGATAAGTGCGTATTCTGAAAAATAAGCCGCCAGATTCTCAGCCTTATTCCTGTATCGCCCATCCACGGGCGAAATAGCAGTCAGTGTCGATAATACCATATACATTATTAATATAGAGTCGCAAAGTTAAGTCTTTTCCATTGAATAATAAGGTAAGCAATCGTTATTTTTAACTAAATGCCCCGTTTTTAGGACCATCAGACACTTACGTAGCCACATCCAAACAAAATTCATATTCATCCACATTTTTTCGTCAAAAAGTTTGGTGGTAATAAAAAAAGCCGTATCTTTGCAGCGCTTTAGAGAGATAAAGCGAACGAAAAATAAGTTTAAAGGGCGTTTAGCTCAGCTGGTTCAGAGCATCTGCCTTACAAGCAGAGGGTCGGCGGTTCGAATCCGTCAACGCCCACCTTTAAATTTATTATTTCACCGAAAGATTTTCGGGCGTTTAGCTCAGCTGGTTCAGAGCATCTGCCTTACAAGCAGAGGGTCGGCGGTTCGAATCCGTCAACGCCCACTTTTAATTTATTATTATACCGAAAGAACTTCGGGCGTTTAGCTCAGCTGGTTCAGAGCATCTGCCTTACAAGCAGAGGGTCGGCGGTTCGAATCCGTCAACGCCCACAGAAAATAGAGTCTGTTAATCTAATGATTAACAGACTTTTTTATTTATCCTCAACCGCACATTCACGCTTACTTCTGCTTTCGAGACAGAGGAACAGCTATCAGACGATCTAACGAGAATTTTCCGGGTCCCGTTATATACATCAGGATAAAAACCACCAAATAAATGAATGCTAACTCTTTCAAAGAAAATGGGTCATTCCCATGGATGACGAAAAAAGCCATTCCCATGGTAAAAATCATGGGGATCATCGCAAGCCGATAAAGGGCCCCGAATATAAAACCGATGGAACAAGCAAGCTCCCCAAATATCGCAAGGCCCAAAGATATTGAATGCCCTACACCTAACGGATCAGGAAATGAGGCCGACATACTATCGAAATTTGTCCACTTTTGCATCCCATGAGATAATAGTAATCCACCGAAAAGCAAACGAAGCGCCAACAATAGTAATGAAATAGCCGTTCCATCCGGCTTCATTGGAAAAAGAAATTTGTAAATTACTGACATACTCTTCTGTTTTTAATCTTATCATTCTGTCTTTTTGATTATAAAACAAAATCAAGTTAGGGTTAGTTCAGTAAATATCCGTTTATAATCGGGGCTAAACTAAAAAAGCCCCCTTGATTTTTCAATCAAAGAGACTTCCTTTCCTTCGTGACCCGGGTGGGACTCAAACCCACGACCTTCAGAACCGGAATCTGACGCTCCATTCACTAAGCTACCTTGTTATCAACACTTTAATTATCTCTATATAAGTTCAGAGGTCAACTATAGGTCAACATTGAACTATGATGCAAATTTACTAAATATTCCACTCATAACGAAATCAACCAATGTAAATTAGACTGTACAAGTAGAGATTAATATGTAGGATACTCTAATTCACACACTATGAAATGAGCTTATTATAAGTCCATAACGCAGCCACAGCGATACCTAATAGTAGATGGTAAACAAGAATTGGCAAGAGTAAACTTCCCCATCCCAAACCACATATCAATCCTACCACAACTATAATGATATATAGGAGTAGCATTGTAGCTGCTGCTAACATAATACCTTGGCTTCCAGCTACGACATAATGAAACGGAGCATTAGGGGTTAGAGAATCTGTCTTGAGTGAATTGTTAGGTAATTCAGATCGTGTCATATGTAAATAGCATTAATTCGTAAGAAGTATCTTCAAGTCTGGTTGTGAAATCTTGCATAGTGTATTAATCTTTGGTCTGTATTACTGTAATAGTGAAGAGAGAGTATAAGAAACTGCATAAGAGTTCTCTCAAACACCATTCTTTAAAGAGGTATGAAATCCATTCATCCCATATATGAACTAATATTTAGTAATTCTGTACCTCATGCCATTTAGCCATTAACAGCCCACTTCACACCGGTTGGTTCAATTCTATGTCTTCAATCTAATCCTCTGTCAGACAGTCTGATTTAGCTTAATATCGTATGATATTTAGTTTGGTGGACTACTTTGAATTGACTAAATTTGTAGTAATTAATCAGTTAGTCAATTAGTATATCTGATTAGCTCTCAACCTAAGATGTTTGTGTGAGATTAATTAAGAAAGGCTGCAAAGAGTAATCAATGCAGCCTTCTTTGTAATGTCTAAACTTTATTTCTTTTTACAAGTCAGTTTGTTGTAGAAGTCTGTACCAGACATTTCAAGTACTAATGTATTAGCATTTAATGATTTTATAGTCCAAACCTCTTCATCATAATATGATGTTGTAGGATTGAGAGTCAAAATATTATTGTCTATGTACCATGTGAACGGATTAAACTCTTGGTCATCCGCATGAGTTCCAGTACCATCTTTATAAAACTTAAGAAAGTGGTCTGAATCTTCATCTTTCCATTCATCTTTTTCACCCTCATGAAGTTCCTATCCTTCATCAGAAGTGATAGTCCAAACTCCAACTATATTATCCGTTGAACCAATTTTCTCATCATCATCCTTGCTACAAGATGATAGACCCACACACACAACAGCCATCATAAGGGCTGCTAAAATTCTAAATGTTCTCATTCTTTTAAATTTTAATTATATGTATCTATAATTTACTCAATTTCAACTGTCGTTAATTCACCAGTCTAAAAAGTAATAGTTAGTTCTCTTGGATATTCATCGGAATCTACCGTGATAGAAAGTATAGGAATTCCATAATATCGTCTAAATGTAGATGTTGTATTTAGTAAAGATTCAATGTACTCGTGATGCCCATAGCATTTAACTGCAAATGGAACTCTATCACTTTTAAGAAATAGATTGAGCTGATATAAACCACTTGACATTGTTGTAGGTACTATCTTTATCAAGATATTATTATTGGTCTGTTGCTCCGTCTGGGTATATTGAATGCCCATGTCTTCACAGTCTGCATTGAACCAATTCCAGAATAAATCTAAATTATTCATTGTATATTATTAATTAATTTATATTGTTTTAGGGATATCTCCGTTCTTGTAAATATTGATAATCGCTTTAATTATTATATCAATAATTTGTTCTCTCGTACATCCTAAAGGATAACGATATATTCTACAGAATTGATAGTGTACGTCAACTCTCCATGCAAATGTTGAATGTTCCAGTATATAAAGATAATCTTCATGGTTCTTAAAGAAGATTATCTGAATTCTATTTCCCCTATGCCTATCGTACCAAATTTCAAAACTTGTACACTCTTGATAGTAATCCTTCTGTTCTTTATCTATGCAGGATGCTATCCATATAAGATATGTGGATAAACATTGTTGATATGTATAAGGTGTTTTGAACATTTATTATTTATCAATCGTATGTATTATGTATTTTAAGTATTTATTTGTAGCTTTATTTTTTCTAATAGAGTATATGTTTCTTAATTGCTCTTCATTAAAGGCGTTGCAAGCTTCTAAGATATGAAAATTAACATCTATATATGCTAATAAGTCGTTAACAAATAAACGATTATGTATTCTAATGTGATTATCTATCGCATGATATAATGCATCATCAAAGCTAGTAGCATCCAATGCCCAATCTTGGGAGTTAATTCTTGCAACTTGGAAATCAATGTCATTATAAAATTCACTTATTGTAGTAGCTGCCTCTTGGTTGATGTTGGGTAAATTAGGTCTTAAACGTGAGGTCTCTACATATCTTTCTCCTTGATATGTCAAAATCTTCATCTTAATAGCTAGCTTCGCGTTCTCTTTTACGATTGTAATGTAGTAGTATTCAAACATAATATTTCTTTTTAGATATTAAAATCATGCTCACCTATTCCCTCTGGTAAGCTATTAAATGTAAGAACGTGAGGAACTACAACATTTAATTGTTGCCACGTCTGTTTAACTTTGACTAATTGTTAATTCTTGAATGAATATAGTTCTTCCTTCACCACTTGCATGAAAGAAAATAGGTTATTATCCCTGCCTTGAATAGGTATGATAATAGTAAATGCCGCATCTGGCATCTTAGCCCCTTTACTTGATAAGGTCTGTAACCTTCTTTCTACTTCAAGACACAGTTCCGCCTTGTCTGGCTTAGGACACCTTTGCAATTTCACCATCAGCTTCATAATGGCTCTACAATCACGGAGTAAGGAAATCCTGTCTACTAGTGTGAACAACCCCATAAGGTTAAATTTAAAGTTACTTACCTGTTCCCTTCAGTAAGCTATTAAACACAAAGAAGGCGTGGAAACTATTGAATATTACCATTGTGAGGCACTCTTATTTCTAAGAGTTCTGGACTGCCCTGATTGGATAATAAACAATAGCCCACGCCAAACGATATATAGACTACCTTATGAGATAGGTATATAACATTGACGTGAGCGCTCTTGCTCATTAACTCCAATCATAGAAATGTCCAGTTTCACAATGGGTTAATTTCAGTACGCTCTGTTAACTTATAATGTCCTCCGTTCAGTGACCTAACGCTTTAGGAGTGAAGGATTACAATGCAAAGTTACTAAATCGTTTGAATTGGCAAGAACTATTGTTCATTAAAAATCAGAGATAAGCCTAAAGTCATATATCTGGGACAGGTATGAAATCTTACTCTCCCCATATAAGAGTCAAATTCTCAACTTCCATACCCGCCTTGAATTTTCATCATCATGTCAACATATTGTTGGTGATTTACAATGGGCTATCTTCGACATAAGTTTTAAGACTTTAGATGTATATGGATTCTTGGAATTGGTGTAATTGACTATATAGTATAGGGCTGAAATGCCAAACTGTGAAGAATTGATTTTAGATGCTTCTCAACTTAATATTTTAGATGTACCATATATATAAGGTGTAGATGCTTACTTCTCCGTTTGAAATTTAGGGTAGGACAAACTTAGATTGGGGTATATAAAGCTAACCTTGCTCTGGATTTGTCCTACCTTTCAAAGTGATTTCACGATATTAACCCTACTCTGACAAGTAACCTCTTAACTTGGGTTATCTGGAATTGGCAGCCCTTAGATGTTACGAAGCCTTGCTCATTCAACAAGTCAGTCATTTCAGAGAGTGACTTACCCTGCATTGACAGTGACCGTAGCAATGCGATTGCCCTCATATTATTGGGATTGTTTTCAGCTTTAGCCTTATTGGTACGGGAGCTATTGTAGATAGCTTGCTCAAACTTGTTCATCAAGTTATCAGACTTTCCTAACTTGATTCCTCTTGCTTTCTTAGCCTGTAATGATTGCTTGGTTCTCTGACTAATTAACCCCGCTTCGTATTCTGCGATGGATGATATAATATGTAGAATTAGCCTATTAGCTTGTGGAAAGTCACAGAAGACAATCTCAACATCTGATTCCAGAAGTTTAGATGTAAATGCTACGTTCCTTGACAACCTATCCAGTTTAGCGACAATCAGAACAGAGTTAGTCTTCCTGCACATTGCCAAAGCTGCGAGAAGTTGAGGTCTGTTAGACTTCTTGCCGCTCTCCGTTTCAATGTATTCAGCAAGTATGGGTTTATTCTTTACATGGTTATGTATGATTTCTCTTTGGGCTTCCACACCTAAACCTGATAGCTGTTGCTTCATGGTGGATTGCCTTAAATATGCTATGTATGTCTTCATAATTTACATTTATTAATAGTGGGTTACAAACGCTGAATGTTCGTTCAGCTTATGTAAGTTGGACACCCAAATGAGGATGCCCAACTGAATTAGAACGGTCTATCTCCATATTGGTATGATAAGATGGAATGATAAACCCTGTCATAGAATGAAAATCCAGCACAGGCATGGAAGTAACTTTCATGTATCGCTGCATATTCACCATTTAGTCTGCTGGTTCTATCCAATAAACTGTCAAACTTATGCAGCCAGTATTTCAATGCTTGCAACCGCTTGATGTATTGGAGATTGTTCTCACAGGTGGATAGCTTTTCCTGTAATGATATAATGTGATTAATCGCATTATCAATGTCTTTGGTATTCATAAGATGTAATCTTTAAATAGTTAGTAGATATAAAGAAAGGACACCTAACTTAATAGATGCCCTTTCAATTAGTAAATTGTATGTAGTGGTACTACTTCTTGGAGTAATGGTGTCTCATTGAGAAGATGGAGACCTCTATCATATCGTCATGTACAGAGTAAATGAGACGGTGCTCTGAATTAATCCGTCTTGACCATTTACCTGCCAACTCATATTTAAGAGGTTCAGGTTTTCCAATCCCAGCATAAGGGTGTTCAGCTATATCATTCAATAAAGCTTTAATTTTATCTATGATAGCTGTATTGCCACTTCGTAAGAAGTATTGATAATCCTTACGTGCTTGGTCTGACAATATTATTCTGTACATGCTACCCGATTTAAGAAATCATCAATGCTTTCTCCTTCATTCTGGGCGATGGCATTACCATTCTTAATATCTTCCTCTCCTTTACGAATAGCGCCCATTGTGTCAGGTGACGACATGATATATTCTGTCTCCTTTAATGAATTGTATTCATCAAGGGAAATCATCACTACTCCGCTTCCCTTACCACGGTTGACGATTACAGTTTCACAATCATCAATTACAGAGTCAATATAACCTTTAAGATTTGCTCTTAAATCAGTATAATTAGCTGTTCTCATAAGTCCTCCTTTTATTTACTGCAAATATATGTACTTATTTACGTACTTGCAAGTTTAATTAGTTAATTATTAGACAAAAGGAAGGACACCTAAGTAAATAGATGCCCCTTCCTCTCTCAATCAATAAACCATCTATAAGCATCATCACCTTGCAGTGCTGATGTTATGCCTTGTGCAATATCAGTAGCGTTTAACGCTCTGTCCAAATAAGTATCAATATAGCTTGATTTGTTACTTCCTGTAAGTAAGTTGTAGAACCGCCACATCGATAATTCCCTGCCATATCCGTAGAAATTTTCATCATTCACATAAGCCCTTGCCACTTGGTTAATCTGACTATCCGTCATTAACATGGGTGGAAGTTTACGCTGGTTGATAGAAGGTAGACTTTGATATAATCGCATTTTACCCAATATCTGTGCGAATTGGTGCTGTGTAAGTGAATGATTACCAAATTCACGCATGAGTTGAAGGTGGCGACTTGGGTTGTACTGCTGGAACAACTCTAACGCTTCTTTGAATAGCTGGGTCGTATCACTAACCCTAATATCGTTCTTCAATCCGTCTGTGAACAGACAGAGGTTACAGCAAACAAGGTTCTTGAATCCAATTCCAATGCTGAACCTTTCCACTGTCTTACGTGAATATAGGTTCTCTCTGTTGAAGGCCCGCACACCTGTAACAGTAAGATTGAGCTTATTCCCTTCAACGATCTACTGAATGGATGGAACTTCATAAGCGAATGCGCAACGCTCGTAGTAGATCGTACGATCACTATCCTGTAATTGGCTTGCTCGCTTATGAATGGCAGATGGTACTCTACCTTTAATAATATGGGACACACGAATGTCTGGTTGTTCAATCCGTTCACCGCTAAAGAAATTCTGGACTGCTTCACCTACTGTCTCAATGAATGCAGCGTGTGAAACAGTAAGCTCGTTATCCTTGCTGAAGACTGGAACAATGCAATCGTTCTTTAGGTGATTGATGGTTGCTTCCTGCGTGTTACTCTCAATGAAGTGTAGGACATTCTTGTGCTTGGGCACTAGCAAAGTAGCTTCCTCCGCTGCTGATTGTAAACTCTGAAACCTTCTCTCTCTTGCCTCAAACGGCATGATCTGTAATGTACTCATAATGTAATTGAATTAAGTGATTATTGATTGATTGGCAAGTATGTGAATGAAGTCCTAAATGAAACGGATCGCTCAGTTTACAATTTAGGACTTCATTACTACTTGCTAAATGACTATAAGTGTTATATCATTAGGATATTTTACATATAGGGCTATTTAGTGTTACCTTTTACAGATTCGCTCAGTTGGAGATTGGGGAGTTGGTTGGTGAGTATAATTTTATTTGTGATTGATGGTGTACCCCCATGCCTGTCTGAATTTTGATTTTCCTTCTGGCAAGCATGGGGGGAGTAAATGAGGGGTGGGATCAACCGGGGAGAACATTAGGTATTATATGTTCCTCACAGTCCTTCCGTTTAAACAACTCCTCTTTAAACCGAACAAACTTGACCTTGGCCTCACCCTCCCGGTTACTACGCCTCGGATCGAAATATTCCTTGATGAGAGCTTCGGACAACTTGCACATTGCATCTTTCTTGCCGTCTCCATATCGGGAGTAGGTTATTCCGTAACAGTCCAACAGGTATCCAATCCTGTCAAGCACATTCTTTACGGGAATATATAAATCGTTACCTGTTTCTGACTCGAACTCTCTGATCATATCATGAAGAAACTCCGGGCTGAATCTTCGTTGTAGGGCTTCTTCCTCCTCGGTCTGTTTCAATAGTTTCTTGATCGCAGTCTTACCGTACTGTTGTTGTTCGATAACCTCCTTCCCTAACTTGAAGAAGGCGTTGATAAGCCATTCTTCCTCCACGCATTGTGCCCGGACGAACCGTATCGCCTCGGCATTGTCTTTTGTCGCTTCTAATGTGGATACAATAAGCTGGTATTTATCCTTCGCTTTAGCGGCTTTAATTCTGTAAATGTCATCTTCACCGACCGCTTCATCTTCGGGTTGGAAGTCCACATTGAAATATCCTGTATCTTCGTATGCCTGTCTAAGTGCATTGGGTGAGAGATAATATCCTTTCACCTGCTCGTCAAGTAATAGTTGCTCTATGGAGAACCTGTCAAATCTGTTCCGCTCGGAATTTAAGACCTCATTCAGCCGTAGCCGTTTTAATTCCTTATCATAATATGTGGGATCATCAGCTTTTATCCCTTCCTGCTGAATGGCTCGGTAACATTTGATTCTCGCCTCGATGTCTTTATATATTTCTTCTTCGGGTTTAACTTCAAGCTCGTTAGGAATTGAAGCTATAACCGTAAGAGAGTTATATCTCTTCCCGTTGGGGAACACATGCCTAAATCTGCCTTGACACTGGATGGCTTCGGTGAACGGATTGATTAGGGTGTGCTTCACATGATCGTAGTTCGACAGTATCAGCACATCGCAAAGTTCTTTCAGATTGATGTCTATTGACGGGAAGAACCTCGATGTAAACAGATTCACCCTTCTTAGAGGAAGTTCCAGCTTATCCGTACTATGTTCCAAGAAGCGGCTCTTTAGCTTGTCGGCACTGTCCTTTGAGCAGAAGACCTTGTAGTCGTCCTCTTTTATTATTCCGTCATGCAGCAATGATTCCACGATGCTACAGATTCCCTCTGTTGTCTTATAGAAGATGCACACATGGGGAGAACCGTTATCCAACAGCCTTTTTACTTCCTGCTTCACCCGACTGTAAAAGCTACGGGTTGTTATCAAAGTCATATCCTCCCGATAGTCATAGTCGGGCTTAATTTCTACCCACTTGAATTGGTGACGCAAGAACAGTGTTAAGGTGTACTTGCTCGGCTTTAACGGAGTGGCAGACACGACAGCCTTTCCCTCGAATTTGAAGAACTCCTTCATTGGGGCGGATATGCTTCTACGATAGCCTGTATCTTCTGTCAAGTGCTCGGATTCATCGAACAGGCAGAAGAACTCCTTATAAATATTCAAGCCCAAGTCCTTTGCCACCTTCAAGACTTTGCTCTGAAACCCTTCGGGGGTGGTTATGATCTTTTTGTACTTGATGTTGGGGTTCTTGAGGTAAGCGATCAGTTTCTTGACGGTCACTTCTTTGAACACCCCTTGAGCTTCATTAAAGGTCAGTACCTTGTTCTCCACCGAAGATTTGAACGGCTCAATCACGATAGAGTTTCTTGGACTTAACTTCGCGTTCAATTCCATGTAAGTAGCTCCCGTACCTGTCATTACCTTATTAATAATGGCATTGCTCGGCAGCATGGGGTAGCCTTGTCTTTTTAAGGCTTCTGACAGGTATTCGCCTTTGGAAATGTTCAGTTCGACAACCTCCAACCCTTTAAATCCATTCTGTTCACTCATGGCAAGACGGGATTAATGGGTAAGAAACTTGAGTAAAATCGCTTATATATGGTCGGTACGGATTTCGTACCTCTCCCGGAATTGGGGATGCAGACGCATATATTGTTATTAACTCTGCGAGCCGGATTACTCTTACCTTGCTGGTAAGTCCCGATAGGTAGCTCATGCCAATTGTCCGGGAAAACAGAAACTTCTTGTTCATTTAATCGAAGTTTGAATGTTTAACAATTGGATTGAAGACAAAAAAAGCTCCTGCGACTAAGTTATAGTTACAAATAGACACATTACATCCATGTATAAAGATGCAAGAGTAATATGTCTAACGTAAGTGCGGGAAGTATATCCCGGTAACTTAGTTGCAGAAGCCGCTACCTATGGTAGAATTATTGCTGTTAGGCTTCTTGTAGAAGGCCATCTTTCTTGGTATCGTTTTTGATACTGCACTGTCACGTAGGCCATGTGATGAACAGGAGATTATTCCTTGTTCTTAATCCTTTTCCCTTACCTCGTTTGTAAGATTGGGGCAAATGTATGAAGAATTTCGAGATAAGCAAGCTAATCCATGATAATTTAGAGCTAATTCCTCATCGCCTCGTCCATCTGTTCATTGTCGAAGCTATCCAGATAGATTTGAGTTACGCTTTCTGAACTATGCCCCATCAACTCACGAATGATTGAGGTAGGCACACCAGCCCTTTTCATTACGGTTGCTTAACTGTGGCGTGCGACATAGGTCGTAAGGTCAATTGGAATATCCAATGCCTTGCCAATCTCTTTCAAGCGTTCGTTCACCTTGGAGATTACCTTATGTACCCTGTTCGCTCTTTGCAATTCAGTCTTGTGAAAATTAGATAGAATAGGGAACAGGTAAGTATTGTCTTTGATACTGTATTTCTCGATCAGATCCACGGCCTGCGGTTGCAAGGGAGCTTTGATTAACTTACCGGTCTTATGTCTGGTGTAAATCAATCTGCCATCAACAATATTCTTCTTGCAACGAAAGCAATGTATTCTAATTTATCTTCTGTTAATTCCATTAATATAAACGTTAGGACAACAAAGATAGACAAGTTATCCCCACCTACATTACTGCAAGTGGGGATTTACCTTATCCATCAACCCAAAACATATTCTATCACTTTCAAATTAGCTTTATTTTCATTTACGAAGTCACGCTCGATGTAGATATCTGTAACCTTCATGCTTTCATCAAGATGATTCAACGCTGCATGCACAGTATATTTATCTATGCCTACCTTATTCAGGGCTATAGTAGCCCAAGAGTGACGGGCCGCATAAAATTCCAAATCTTCAACACCTAATTCCTTCCCCAATTCCTTCAACCCACAATTGATGGCTTTATTAAAAGTTGATTCATCCGCATAGTTTAAATAAAAATTGAATAGTCGTTTGCCAGTACAATCACTATATTTATTTACTATAGATCTAATAATTATAGGAATATCAACCATCATCTTAGCATCATCATCTCTACGTGCCTTTGTCTTCGTTCTATTGTAAACTATTGTATCTTCAATCCTTGTAGCAGCATTAAATAAGTCCACGGAATTCATTCCTATTAAACAAAATGAAAGCATAAAACAATCTTTCGCTAAATTATAACGGCAAATCGCCTCATTACCTTTAACCGTGTACCTATAGGGCAATTCCCATATCTTCTTTAATAAAACAGGGGTAATAGCTCTCTTACGTGTAACTTCTTGCTTTGGTACTTTAAAATTTTCAAAAGGAGAATTAGGTATGAGGATGATATTCCTGTCATAATCATTATAAAACCTCTTAGCCTCATTAAACAAATGCCTAACACTACTTATATAAAGAGAAGCTGATCTGTTAGAAGGTATTCGTTTACCAGAACAACGTAATACCTCGATTCTAGCCTCCCTCTCTTTATTTAAAAATTTAATGAATCCATTTAAGAAGGTTACAGTAATATCATTCACATTCAGATGTTCTTTATTGACATAACGAATTAGGGTATTCACAGCACTTTTGTAGTTCTTTACTCCTTTAACTTCTGTATTTGCAATCCACTCTCTAGCAAACTGAATAAAATCTACACTCCTATTCCTCTCACGTTCCTCGTCTAAACAATTAATAATTTCATCTAAAGTGTAACACTTCGATTCTATTTGAAAGTGAGCACACTTGTCCTGATAATAACGAACCAGATCATCAATCTCCCTTTTGATGGGAGTACCATCTTTAAAGGATAAGGACTTAGTAAGATCTTTAGCTGTTACGAACAGACTTGAAGACAGCCTTCTAACCTTTCTCTCATAAGTAAAACGAATCTTCACATTGTAACTTCCGTCATTTCTCTGTTTGTCCCTTTGGACTTCTGCCTTGATTGTCAACATTTTAATTCTACAATTTAGGGGTCAACAATAGGTCAACAACTAAGCTATATTAGTAGAATCTGCACAGAATTGGAGCCTTATCAAAGAGTCATAAAAAGAAAAAATCCTCAGTAATCAATTGATTACCAAGGATTTTTTGTGACCCGGGTGGGACTCAAACCCACGACCTTCAGAACCGGAATCTGACGCTCTATTCAACTAAGCTACCGAGCCAAAGACTGCGCAAAAGTACATATAATATCTTAGTTTAGCAAATACAGGAAAGAAATATTTTATTTTTGATATTTTGCATATAAGTATTCTGCTTATTCTGCCATTTTGCAAATAAAAGCGATCACATTCTTGTTATTTTGCCATTAATCATTATCTTTGCCGCACATATTTCACAAACACAAAGTACAACAAGTATATGAGCTATCTTATTAAACCCGCAGGGTATAAAGCCTTACTTAACTTATCCCAGACTGAAATGGGAATCAAGAAGATCAAGGACTTTTTCCAGCAAAACCTCTCATCCGAGCTACGCCTAAGGCGCGTAACCGCACCTTTATTCGTACTTAAGGGCATGGGTATCAATGATGATCTTAACGGGACCGAGCGAGCCGTCACTTTTCCTATCAAGGATTTAAACGACTCTAAAGCAGAGATCGTACACTCACTCGCCAAATGGAAACGACTGACACTCGCCGATTATCACATTGAAGAAGGTTACGGTATTTACACCGACATGAACGCCATCCGCTCAGACGAGGAGCTAGGTAATTTACACTCTTTATACGTGGACCAATGGGACTGGGAACGTGTAATGAGCGAAAGCGAACGTAATATCGATTTCCTCAAGGAAATCGTCCGTCGCATATATGCCGCTATGGTCCGTACCGAATATTTAGTTTACGAGATGTTTCCTCAAATCCGCCCGACGCTCCCCCAACAGATTCATTTCATCCATTCCGAGGATTTGTTACAAAAATATCCTACCTTTACACCGAAAGAGCGGGAAGACGCTATCACCAAGGAATACGGGGCCGTATTCATTATCGGTATCGGATGCTCGCTAAGCAATGGGGAGAAGCATGACGGACGTGCTCCGGACTACGATGATTGGTCTACGATCGCCGAGAACGGACAAACCGGATTGAACGGGGATTTATTGGTTTGGGATGATGTACTAAACCGTTCTATGGAACTATCCTCTATGGGTATCCGCGTCAATAAGGAAGCCTTGCTACGCCAGTTGGATATTTGCAAAGCCGGGGAGAAAAAGGAACTATATTTCCACAAACGCCTCTTGAGCGGTGAACTTCCGCAAAGTATCGGCGGTGGTATCGGACAAAGCCGGTTGTGTATGTTCTATCTTCGTAAGGCCCATATCGGAGAGATACAGGCAAGTATCTGGCCGGAGGAGATGCGCAAGGAAGCACGTGCGGCTGGAATGATGCTTATTTAGTTAACAGCCAACTATTATATTATGGATGTAAAGATTGAAGAAAGCTGGAAAAAACGGTTAGCCGACGAGTTTGAAAAAGATTATTTCAAGCAATTGACCGATTTCGTTAAACAAGAATACCGCCAAGGTACTGTTTATCCTCCCGGTCCTTATATGTTCAACGCTTTTGAGCACTGCCCGTTCGATAAAGTGAAGGTCGTTATCCTCGGCCAAGATCCTTATCACGAGCCGGGACAGGCGCACGGACTTTGTTTCTCCGTGCAGGATGGGGTACCTTTCCCCCCTTCCCTCATCAATATATTCAAAGAAATACAAGATGATCTAGGGCATCCGGTTCCAACAACTGGCAATTTGATTCGTTGGGCAGATCAAGGCGTATTATTGCTAAATGCCACTCTCACAGTACGAGCGCATCAAGCCGGTTCCCATCAAAATAGAGGTTGGGAGACCTTTACTGATGCTGTTATTCATCGTCTGGCGGCTGAAAGAAGCCATATCGTTTACATATTATGGGGTTCCTACGCACAAAGGAAAGGTGCTTTCATCGATTCATCCCGTAATCTGGTTCTTAAATCAGCTCATCCGTCCCCACTTTCCGCTTACCGGGGATTCTTCGGAAACAAGCATTTCAGCAAAGCCAATGATTATTTAATCGCAACTGGGCAAACCCCCATCAAATGGGGCGAGAATTAAAAATTGAGAATTGAGAATTATTGGATTGTGTAACTTTAATTTTCAATTCTCAATTCTCAATTTTCAATTATTAATACCACTGCTGTCCATCCCTATAATTACTTCTCTTATCATACTTCAAATCTTTCAATAAAGCAGAGCTTACAGCGATACTGAATGTATAGGATTTATAAGGACCGACCGGAACGAAACTAGCCGTCATTTGCCAACAGTGCAAGTTACGAGTTACGTTACAAGTCATATAAGAAATCTTCTTAGCGTCAAAATCATAAGTAGCGTTAAAGTTAAAACGCCAGTTCTTTGTCGGCTGGATATTTCCGTTAAAGCTCAAAGAGTGAGTCAAGGCGTAATCATACTCCAGTTTAGAACGATTAAAATCACCATACCGCAAGCTCAAACCATAACTAAACGAGAGGCTCCAAGGAATCTTGGAAATTAAATAGCCATCGGCATCTGTCTCACCGGTCTCTTTCTTTTTGCCCAACAGACGGCCACCACTTTCCTTATTCTCGCCCTCTCCTTCTCCATCCGGGTTCAATCCATCCGGATCTGCATTCGGATCCGTGGAAGCCGATTGATTCCCGGATTTATCCGATGAGCTATCACCTCCTCCAAACAACTTCTTGAACGTATCATTATTAAATGTATAAGAAAAACTGGTGCTAGTCCCTCTCAAACGGCCAATACCCTTGCCTGCTTTCCAACGGGGAATATCGACACGATGCCCATTCTCATCGTACGTATAGGTATCGAACTGACCATTCAAGTTCAACGTATAACTCTTGGATAATTTCAAACGTAAACCGACACTCAAGTCACTCCACTTAAATGAATCCGCCGCCATATTATAACTCATGCCTAACGACAGCTTATCGATCAGACTAATTTTCTTGAATCCAGTAGAGTCCTTATCCGAACGCACCTTCATCTCGATATTGTTATTTACGTCAAAACTGATATTTCCTTGTTTTCCCGTTCCCGGAACGCCATACATATTATGAGCGAACGGAGAATACGTATATTCACGATCCTCACCATTCGCGTCTTGATATACATAAGTCTCATAAAAACCAAAACGAGAAGAAGCGAAGTCCGGCTGGGCGCTTACCGTAATAGACGGCTCGAAGCGGTGACGGATCATCTCAACCTTATTACCCAAGAATGGCAACGGTTTATAAAAACCATACAAGGTAGTAGACGCAGAGATAGAAGCGTTAAAATCGTAAATACGATAAAAACCATACGTAGTGTCGCGGGCTACCAAAGCCTGTTTCTGCGTATCATATTCCTGTTCGATCTTGCTGGTGTACCAACGTTCCTTATAATTGAAAGAGGGAGAAATATTCAAGTACTTGAGCACGGAGAATGTAGCGCTTACCGGAATCGAGTGCTGCATAGCATTCTGCCAATCTTTGATCAAATTCGATTTGAATAATAAGTTTTCTTTTGTCGTTATACTATTACTAAACGTACCGGAATAACTCATGGAGATCTTCTCGTACCAACGCTCCTTCCCGACCGGATGTTTCCGCTTGAAAGGGAAGATACGACTCATCGTAACCGTCATGCTAGGCAAGGTCACGGCGATAGAAGAATCACGGGTCGTCTGGTTTATACTCATCGTACCGGAGATCGTGAACGGGTTATTCGGGAAACGTTTCGTTACGTTGATGGATGAACTCTTCGTATTCTGGTTCACATCGGCATATCCATTCGCATTCGGGTATAAACTGTTCTGATTATTACGGTCATACGAAGAGGTCGAGAAGTTTACGCTCGCCGAGAAAGACAGATAAGGATTCGCCTTAGGGTCTTGCGTATGCGTCCAGTTAACCTTGAAGTCCTTGGATAAATTATAGTCTGGCAAGCCCTTATCTCCCAATTTCGTCACCAAATAAGAAGCATTAAAACTGCCCGAGAATTTATAACGTTTGCGGTAAGCCGACTTGGCCGACAATCCCCAAGATCCCTTGGTATAAATCTCTCCCAACAAAGCCAAGTCCATATAATCGCTCAAGGCGAAATAATATCCACCGTCACGCAAGAAGAAACCTCTGGTAGACTCGTCTCCGAAAGTCGGCATAATAATACCGGATGAATATGTACTCGAGAACGGGAAGAAACAGAAAGGTAACCCGATCGGATACAACGGCACGTCCTCCAAGACCAGATAGACCGGACCCGTTACGATATTCTTTTTCGGGCGCACCTTCGCTTTCGTCATCTGGATGTAAAAGTGAGGATGCTCATGCTCGTCGCAGGTCGTATACTTACCACCCACCATGTTCAAGATATCCCCTTCCATCTTTTTCGTTCGCCCGGCGGTAACATACCCTTCGCCCTGCTGGGTAATCACGTCCGTGATATATCCTTTCTTGGTACCAAAATTATACCGCATCGTCTTCGACTCATACTGCTGATCGCCCTCCTTAAACAACGGATAGCCAAACTCCTGCCCGATAGAGTCGAGTCCAAACTTAGCGAACACGATGCTACTATCCATATTCATCTCAATCAATTCGGACTGCAGCTCGATATTCTGGTATTTGACATCGCCTTCCCCGTAAAGATATGCCCAGTTGCCAGCCGTCATCACGATAGAATCGGTCGCTTGATAACTGACCGGAGCATCTAGCCCGGTCTGCTTTTCTGGAATCGAATCTCCCGCTAACGTTGTACTATCCGTAGGAGCCACCAAGAGAGAATCAGTCTGCGCCAAGCTATCGGCAGGAGCGACAATCTCCTGCGCCTGCACGCCCAAGCCTCCCAAGAGGAAAACGAATAGAATGATTAGGACTCTATATATCAAAAACATTACTTCGTTCTTTGCAGTGTGTTACAGCGTGCAAATGTATAATAAATAAACGAGCCCTTATGCTTTTATTCCCCTAAAAAGAGTTTACACCAGTGTTCAAACTGCTCAACTGTCTCATTTCCATACTTGGATAAGCTCTGTTTTATCTTATCAGCCGGTTTCTCTTTCGTCAATTTAGTCTTGCTAAAGAATTTATCAGCGAAACAGATCAATTGCTCTTCCAATGACACGGGACGCATATCCCGATGTGGAACAGGCAGGTTCCGTTCCTCGATCATGGCAAGCGAAAGCCCCGTTCCCGTATGCCTCTCGCAAACTAAGGCGTGGCGAGGATACCCCTCTTTCCGCATTAAATCGGCTCCCAGATAGCCATGGCAGATATAATCGGCCTCCCCATGGCAATCGATATCTGGAGCGTTACACAAAAAGATCCCTATGTCATGCAACATCGCCGCTTCCTCAATAAAAGTCAGATCCAGATTCATCTCCGGATGCAAACGGGCCAATGCCAATGCCTTATCCGCCACGCTGCGGCTATGAGTCACCAAAATCCGGTAGGCATCCGAACTTTCCGGATAATATTTCTTTATTATATCAAGAGGTTTCATCCTATTTATTTTTTTGCGAGACAAAAATAAACAATCTCTCTCACATATACTACTTCTCATCACTGATACCCCTGAAACCAATTGCCCAGTTTCAAATCTTTTATATCCGCACCTGTTTCCCGTTCGCCTCTCAAATACTCAGAGAAGTAATCGACCATCCGCCAATAATAATACTCATTATAGTCATCAAAATGATGACGTTTTCCCGGTACGATCAACATATCAAAGCGTTTGCCTGCCTTGATTAACTCGTCCACGACAACAATGGTATTCGCCGGATGCACATTATTATCGATATCGCCATGGATCAATAACAGATGGCCTTTCAAGTTCCTCGCCAATTCCTGATTGGTCGGGATGCGAATATCGAACGAGATATTTCCCATATCATCCGTGATCTCCTTTACCCCATGATGTTTCTCTCCCCACCACCGGTTATAAATGTTATTGTCATGATTGCCGGCACAAGATACCGCTACCTTAAAGAAATCCGGATAAAGCAGCATAGCCGCTGTAGACATGAAACCGCCACCGGAGTGTCCGTGTATGCCGACCCGGTTGATATCCATGAATTTATAACGAGCGCACAACTGCTCGATAGCTACTTTATGATCCGCCATCGGATAATCACGCAAATTTCCATATCCATAATTATGATACCACTTGGAGCGACTGGGATGCCCTCCCCTATGTCCCATGCACACCACGACAAATCCGGCTTGCGCCAAACGATCCGTACGAGGATTCATCGGGATGTAGCGAAAGAAAGTTCCCTCCTGTTGCGGTCCGGGGTATACATAGTTAATGACCGGATATACTTTCGTGGAATCAAAATCAAAAGGCTTATACATGACACCATACAAATCGGTCACCCCGTCGGCCGCCTTTACCGAAAAAGGCTCAGGGAATTTATAACCTGCCATGAATAATTGGGAGAAGTCACTCTCCTCCAAGGTCATCAATCGGTTACCTTGGTTATCATACAATGCCGTAGCCGGGATCGTATTGACACGAGAATAGTTATCCACGATATATCGCATGGATTTATCCATAGAGACCAGGTGGAAATAATCGCCCGGAGTAATCAGCTTTAAGCCCGAACCATCCAGATTCACCCGATACAAATGCTCGTAATAAGGAGTCGTATCTCCCCTTTCCCGGGCATTCGCCTTAAAGTAAACGACACGATTCTTACTGTCCACGTCTACGATGGCGTCCACATGCCAAGGTCCTTTGGTGATACGGTTTTTCAAATTTCCTTGCGCATCATATAGATACAGATGCGCCCAACCATCCCGTTCGCTCCAATGGATCAATTCCTTACCATTATCGGTCATCGCTAACGGGCGGGTTTCCATAGAAGTATTTAGACGTTCCTCAATGATCGCTTTTACCGAATCCTCCCCGATCGTATACGAACAGATATCCACCCGTTTCATATCCCGGCTGACACGGGTCAAATAGAAGGTCTGGTTATCTCCCAACCAGATCGAGTTCCGAGTGAGTCCCCTACGCTCCTTATCCGGTTTGGAGGCTAGATTGATTGTTTGATCTTTAAAACAATCCACCCGGATTTCTTTCCGCTTTCCGGCATTTTCCAAATCAAAGAGATATAAATGAACGATTGGAGAACCCGCCTCTCCCGGCATCTGATATTTATAGGTCTCAAGTGTAGGACGAGGTTTGGCGATCGAGTTAATCACCCATAAATCTTGCACCGCACGTTGATCCGACAAGGTCGCGACGAAATAACGACCATCGGGAGACCAGTTCCCCATTACATATTTCCGCTTATGGTCACATAAAGTATCGGTATTCAAGAAGGTCCGGGGCATACCAAAGCCAAAATCTTTTTCGCCATCCGTAGTCAAGGCGATCTCAGATATCGTCTTATCCTCCGGGTCCTTCACGGCCTTCTCATAATCCTCATAACTCATGACATACAGGTTCAAATCTTTTGCGAAGACTACCCGCTTTTTATCCGGCGATATATTCGCCCAACGGATTTTAGCAGGAATCTCGTCTTTCGTAATCCGAGTCAACCGGGAGGACGGATAATCATACGAGAAAAAATAGTTCCCGTTCGTACCCTTTATCGAGAAAGTAAACGTGCGATCATTTTCCTTTAAGCGTAAATCTTCGATAGGAAGTTGTTGTCCGGTAAAAGGCTCTCTCACGATCTCGCTTATCTGTGCCGCCAACTCGTCCCGATCGAATAATAATCGTTTATTTCTCGAATCGGGGTCCACCAGATACCAGTTTGTCCCCTCACTCGTCTTATACTCATACCAGAATTTATCACTATTATTAAAATAATTGGGGGTAAGGGTATAAGAGAAAAGTAGCTGTTCCGCATTCGACGGGGCGAAACGGCGTGCTTGCGTATATTCCGGCAGGACATCTTGCGCATAGGTGAAAGACGCCCACGACAAACTCAAGAAGGCTACCGCATAAAAAAGTGTTTTTACATTCATATTCTTAGTATTGTCTGTTATTCGCCTCAAAAGTATAAACTTTCTGTGAAAAACATTTCGTACTTTTGCGGTTAGTATACAGTTATTATATATGTAATGAAACAGATCTTTATATTTCTAGTCATACTTTTTAGCCTGACGCCAACGGTCTATTCACAAAACGCCCCGTTAAAGCTAGGTGCCGAGCGGATGGATGTCGTCACTCGTTTACTGAAGGGCAAGCGGGTAGGATTAGTGGTCAACCAGACTTCCATTTTGGAAAAGCGGCAGATTCATTTATTAGATGCGCTAGTAGCGGAAGGCGTAGACGTTAAGAAGGTGTTCGCTCCGGAACATGGATTCCGGGGAACCGGTGATGCCGGAGAGGAGATAAAAGACAGCCGGGACTTGAAAACAGGCATCCCCATCATCTCTATTTATGGGAAAAACAAGAAACCGTCCGCCGAGCAACTGGATGACCTCGACGTGATTGTTTTCGATATACAAGATGTAGGTGCCCGTTTCTATACCTATATCAGCACGATGCATTACGTGATGGAAGCCTGCGCCGAAAACAACAAAGAGTTTATCGTGTTGGACCGCCCGAACCCGAATGACTTCGTAGACGGACCGATCCGCCAGAAAGGATTCGAGTCTTTCGTCGGTGTCGATCCGCTCCCGATCTTGCACGGCTTGACCGTAGGAGAATTGGCATGGATGATCAATAAGGAAGGCTGGCTGAAAAGTACGCCCGATACCTGTCGGTTAAAGATCGTAAAGATGGAGAATTGGAAACACGGAGATCCCTATTGGTTGCCGGTCAAGCCCTCTCCGAACCTCCCGAATGACCAGTCTATCCGCCTGTATCCGTCGCTTTGCTTTTTTGAGGCTACGAACGTTAGCGTGGGAAGAGGAACCTATTATCCGTTTCAAGTACTAGGTTTCCCGGACCCTAAATACGGGGATTTCACTTTTACCCCGACCTCCTTGCCCGGATTCGATACCAATCCCTTGCAAAAGGATAAAGTATGTTACGGCATCGATCTGCGGGAATATCCGTTCGAAGGAGGATTAACCTTGCGATTCTTCCTCGACTTCTACAATAAAGCGGGAAAGGATCAAGCCTTTTTCTTCTCCCGTCCGAACTGGTTCGATTTATTGGCGGGCACGAAGCAGCTCCGCTACCAGATCGTAAGGGGCTTATCCGAGAAAGAGATCCGGGAAAGTTGGAAGCCCGAGCTGGATCAATACAAGGCCATGCGTAAAAAGTATTTACTTTATCCGGACTATCCTACTCAAAACAAAAAATAAGAACGAATGAATTATTGGGAATCGCATACCCAAGTCGCCGTACGTTTCCGCCGATTCGACCGGAAACGTTACGCCGCGTTCCGGAGTATGCACAAAGTCATTAACATTGGAGTCGTAACAGCAAGCACGTTACTATTCGCCCTGCCCGACACGGCGCAAGCCCAAAAGGCAATCGAGCCTAACCGGACCGGCGAGGAAGCTTCCGTAGAGCTGGAAGAGGTAGAAGTTACCGCCTCCCGTGCGCCTATCGCACGGAATCAAGCGACCAAGATCGTGACAGTCATTCCCGCCCGTGAGATCGCGGCGGCACCTGTCACCAGTATCCAAGATCTTTTAGAATATGCCGCGGGAATAGACGTCCGGCAACGAGGAGAAGGAGGCACCCAAGCCGATATCTCCATCCGGGGAGGGACGTTCGACCAAATAGCGGTTCTCTTAAACGGGGTCAACCTCTCCAACCCACAAACCGGCCATTATAGTTTTGACCTCCCGGTGAATCTCTCGGACATAGAGCGCATCGAGGTGGTATCCGGCCCTTCTTCCCGTATATTCGGGGCCAGCGCTTTCGCCGGAGCGATCAATATCATCACGAAAACAGGAAAAGAGAACAGGATCTCGACCGACAATTACGCCGGAATGCATAAGCTCTGGAAACTGGAGGCTGCCATCAATCATGCGACCACTCATTTCGGACAGCGCCTTTCCGCAGGGTATGCCTCGTCCGGAGGGTATATAGACAATACGGACTTCAAACAATTAAATCTTTTTTGGCAATCGGAACTTAAAAGCGAGGAGGCCGATTTCCAATTCCAAGCCGGATACAACGACAAAGGTTATGGAGCGAATAGCTTCTACTCCGCTTCCTATCCCAACCAATACGACAAGACTCGCTGCTTCTTCCTCTCCGCCGGAGGAGAAACACATGGCAAAATCAAGTTCACCCCCAAGGTATACTGGACCCGACATTTCGACCGGTACGAGTTGTTCCGTAGCGATCCCGCCGATTGGTATACCGGGCATAATTACCATGAGACGGAAGTATTCGGAGCCAACCTCAACGCCACGACACAGTGGAAACTAGGAAGAACCAGTATGGGCGTGGAATTCCGAAACGAGGGAGTAAAGAGTAATGTATTAGGCAAGCCGATGAAGGAACCGCAGGATGTTCCTTTCGAGAAAGAGGGGCAATATCTAAAAAGCGATAACCGAAGTAACATCAGCTACTTTCTTGAGCATAACGTATTATTACGCCGCTTCACGTTGTCAGTCGGGGTCTTGGCAAACTATAATTCGGCCTTAAACGAAGGGATTCATTTCTATCCGGGAATAGATGCCAGTTACCGTATCGGGGACAATGTCCGTCTGTATGGGAGCTGGAACCGGGCATTGCGCATGCCGACTTTCACCGATCTTTATTATGAGGGTAAGACGAATAAAGGAAATCCAGACCTAAAACCGGAGGAAAGCGAGGCATTCGAGGTCGGACTGAAATACAACACTTACTTCCTCCGGGCTCATATAGCCGGCTTTTACCGAAAAGGTAAGAACATGATCGATTGGGTGAAAGAGAAACCGGAAGATATCTGGGAAAGCCAAAATCTGACAAAAGTCGATAACCTTGGTTTCGAGACTAACCTGAGTTTATTACCGAGGGAACTGGGCAACGAACGGTTCTTTATCCGGAAAATAGAACTGGGATATGCGTTTATCCATCAAGACAAGGATAGTGAGGGGTATATATCGAATTATGCGTTAGATTATCTGAAGCACAAGTTCACGGCTCAATTAAGCCATTCTATCTGGAAAGGTTTTTCGGCCACTTGGTATGTCCGTTGGCAAGACCGGGCAGGTAGTTATACTAAATACGAGAATCTTAAGCCGGCTTATGAGGAACCTTACGCTCCTTATTGCTTAGTAGATATGAAAGTAAATTGGGAATATCAGCGGTTAAATCTATATGCGGAGTTAAATAATCTGCTCAATTCCACTTATTATGATCTGGGAAATATCCCCCAACCGGGTATTTGGTTTAAGGCAGGATTCCGTTATAGTTTCAAATATTAATACCCAGTTGTAGAGACGGGGCGTGCCCCGTCTCTACAACTGGGTGATTTTATTTTTGCTTTTTGATCACCAACAACTTATCATTATTGGTCCCGAACAAAGCGATTTCCGTAACAGGAGCCGCCTCACCCTGTGCCTCAAAGCGCACCACCTTATTAAGCGCTTCCAGCAACTCACGTTCGCCGCTCATATCCGGGCAAGCCATTCGGGTAGTCGCTACCTGTGGGAACTTAATGATATTTCTATAAGCATCATTATATTCGATCTTCCCCATCAACCGATTGCAACCGGCATTTCCCGAAAGCCCTTGACGAGCCACGTCGAACACCAAAACCTGATGAGTCTCCTCGGGATTCAACGTCTTACCGTTCATCTCCACGACACCCCATTCACCATCCAGATCCGAGAAAGAAGCTACCACCGCTTTCTTGGATTTACAGCCGGCGAACAAACCGACGCCTACCAAAAGCAGGCAAATATAAAAAAGACCTTTTCGCATTAATTTCTCTCCAATACTAATAATACATTACCATCTTGGTCTACCAGCAACATCTCATTCTCATCTTTTCCGCCCTTCACGGAACGAACCTGATCCATCGATTGAAGCACGCTCGTCTCCAAATCCATATTCGGACAAGCCATCATAGTTGTAGCGCCCGGAGCGATCGTAATAGAAGATACATCTTCCGGATCTAACGTGATCGTCGTATTGAATAAATTACAGCCTGTATTTCCATGTAATTTCTTCTCAGCCATATTGAAGTCCATCTGCGGCAGGCCTTCTTCCAAGACTTTCTCACCTTTCACTTCTACCACATTCCATTTACCTTCCAACTTCTTCACATCTGTCTTGACGTCTGAACAAGAAAACATCATCCCAACGAAAGCGGGAAGCAAAAACGCATAAAACAATACCTTTTTCATCTTCATCATAATCTTTTATAAAATATCTATTGTAATTAGTAAGACGCAAATAGAAGGCGAAATGTTCCCAAGAGCACCCTGTTTTAGCTTATATTAACAAGATTCTTGATTAACATCCTCTTTTTCCACTTCTGCGTTCGCCACCGCAAACAGAGTACCGCTCCCCTGGAACACTCGTCCAAAGCAAAAGCGAACCACATCCCCGCTAAGCCTAATCCGAACACGATACCGAACATATACCCGCAGAACACGGCAAAGAACCACATACAGAATAACTCGATAATTACCGGGACCACGACGTCGCCTACCGAACGCAAGCAGAATAAGAACAGCAGTACCGTGGCCCGCCCTTGCTCCAAGAGTACATCTACCAGCAAGGCTCCCATCGCGATCGTTATGATTGCTTGATTCTCAGTAAATATCCCCAATAAAGGACGTCCCAGCAGATAAACCCCGGTACTAGCGACTAACGTAATCAGCAACGACCTCCTCCAAGCATACCAACTCAATAAATAAGCGGCTTGCTTCTTCCTCGCGCCCACCAAATTGCCGGTACAAATAGAAGTAGCTTGTGCGATCGACAAAGAAAAGATATAGCCGATTATTACGATATTCATCACATAAACACGAGCTGTCAAGTACTCATTACCCAGCATATTGATAAAGTAGACAATCGTCACCTGCGAGGCATCATACGAGATTTGTTCCGCTGCCGAAGGCAAACCGATCTTCAACACGTCTCTCAACTTCTGAAACGGGAACGGACGGAAATAAGCCAAAGGGATACGAGGCACCAACCGCTTGAACAGCATGATAAACAAAAGTGTCATCGCCACTCCCCGGCAAACAGAGGTAGAGATAGCCGCTCCTTGTACACCGAGGGCAGGAAAACCGAAATGGCCAAATATCAATGCATAATTTCCAAACACATTCAATACATTGATCAGCAAGGTCACCTGCATCGCGTAATTCGGCTTGTTCGCCGCACGGAGCACCGCCGATATCGTAAAACTAACCGCTTGGAAGAAGCCGAACCCTCCGACAATGTGCATATAAGTCTCAGCATCCGGCATCAGATCCGGACGGATATCCATCAGGACCAACATCTCCCTACCGAACAAGAAAAGCATCAAGCTGATCAAGCAACCTACGCCGGCGTTAAACAACAAGGAGGTTCCTAACACCTGAATAAAACTCTTATTATCTTTCGCCCCAAAATAGAGGGCGCACATGACAGACGTTCCGGTCGTGGTAATATTGAACAGCAGAAATACCATGTTCAGCAATTGATTAACCACACCTACCGCTGCCACCGCATTATCGGAATGATGGCTCAACATAAGCGTATCCACCACGCCTAAAGTCAACATCAGCAAGGTTTCCAGAAAGATAGGCCCTGTTAATTTAAATAATTTGCCTCTCAGCCCTCTCGGGGCACGGAATAGTCTATACATGTCCATTGATCTGCTTTCTACCTAAACACCTTTTTACGAGTCCGCGAAGGTACAAAGCTTTACGCTAAATAGGTTTCGCTATTTCTATTATTTTCCGTAAGTTTGTATCCGGTTGAATAATTTTTGATGAACAAACGAAGACAAATGGACAAGAAACTACCTATATGTATCGTATTAGCCATGTTGATGAGTTGTTTCTCCTGCAAACAGCCCCAACAGCCCACGGAAGACGCAGACATGGATACGCAGTGGGTGGATAGCTCACAGCATCTGTATCAATACGGCATCTGTATCGATTCCTTGGACGTAAAAGAGTATTTGATGAAAAACGGGGATAATCCCGCCTCCATCTTCTCCGGGCTGGGCTTCACGGCCTTGAAAGCAGACAGTATCAGCAGGGCATCCACCCATGTCCTCGATCCGACGAAACTGCGAGCCGGCATGCATTATTACACATTTTCCACGGTAGATTCCTTGGAGACGATCCGATATATCGCCTTCGCCAAGTCGCTGACCGATTATGCCGTAATCGACTTGACCGGAGATACGATCAACGCCTATGAATTTAATAAGCCGATCACCCTTAAGAAAAAATATACGGAAGGAGTATTAAACTCTTCCCTATGGAACGTGATCAAGGCCAACGGAGGTGATCCGTATCTGGCGATCAAGATATCGGACGTGTACGCTTGGCAAATCGATTTCTTCGATATCAAGGATGGAGACTCCTTCAAGGTTCTATACAATGAGGCTTACATCGACGATACCACCGCCTTGAGCATCGCCTCTATCGAAGGGGCTATCTTTACGCATCAAGGCAAGGATTTCGTGGCGATTCCTTTCACCCAAGACAGTATCTTCGAATACTTCGATGAGGAAGGGAACAGCCTTCGCAAGGCGTTCCTGAAAGCACCGCTGGACTTTTTCCGGATCACATCCCGTTTTACGAACGCCCGTTTCCACCCGATCCTCAAACGATACCGGGCGCATCATGGGGTTGATTACGCGGCACCGGCCGGTACACCGGTACGCAGCATCGGAGCTGGTACAGTTATCGCCAAGGGATATCAAAACGGCGGGGGCAATTTCCTGAAAGTGAAACATAACTCCGTATACACCACGACTTATATGCACTTAAGCCGCTTCGCCAAAGGAATCCAAGTAGGCAGCCATGTGCAACAAGGCCAAGAAATCGCTTATGTAGGCTCCACCGGACTCTCTACCGGGCCGCATCTAGACTTCCGTGTCCACAAAAACGGGCAGCCTATCGATCCGCTAAAAATGGAAGCTCCCCCTTCTGAACCGGTGAAACCGGCCTACAGGGATAGTTTCGCTCTCGTTAAGCGGCAAATCTTGGCGGAAATAGATAGCTTTCATGTAGCCACAGTTAGTAAAGCATCTGTTATATATGAGAAAGATAGTATCAACCATTTAAATAACTAGCGTATGAAATTCTTGGGGAATATAATATGGTTACTCTTCGGAGGGATTATAACAAGTGTAGAATATCTGATATCCAGCCTAATACTAATGATAACGATCATTGGTATACCTTTTGGCCTCCAGACCTTAAAATTAGCGATACTGGCTTTATGGCCTTTTGGCAGCCGTGTCGTAGACGAGGGCAATTCCGGAGGATGCTTGTCACTTATCATGAACATTATCTGGATATTCGTCGGAGGCTTTTGGATTTGCCTTACGCATCTAGGATTCGGCCTTTTGCTATGTATCACGATCATCGGCATCCCTTTTGGCATGCAACATTTTAAGATGGCAGCTTTAGCCTTGGCTCCTTTCGGAAAGAGCATCCAATAAGGGAACGTCTGACTTTTCTGTAGAAGACAGACATCCGGCAAGAATTTAAGATAGGATAAGGTATTATACCTATTTCTTTCTATACCTATACGTTCTCGCTCCTTATTTTATTTTCTAATTCACGTCATGGTCTGTACAGACCACAACGTGAACTATACAAATCACGCCGTGAACTCTACAGACCACGGCGTGATCTGTAGAATTATACTAGATATTCAAATGAATTCATCCGATATCTTTCAAGTATTCATAAGGAAGGAGGGAAGTATAAATAGCGTTCATATACATCTCCCTCATAGGGCCTAGGGGCGTTATAGCTCGATCTGGGAAACCGAGACCGGAGTATTCATGAAGATAGAGGCCGCCTCAGAAAACTTCTCTGCCGACTCCGTGGTAAGAAAACGGCAACTTCCTCCCTTCGTGAGTTTACGATCCATTTCCGGGTGACGCCCTAAATAATCTCGCAAACTCTCCGCTACATGCTCGCCTTGCGAGAATAGAGTGATGCCGGAAGGAAGAAAAGCACGGATCTTATCCATCAAAAGGGGATAGTGAGTACATCCCAAGATAAGCGTATCGATTTGCGGATCTACGGATAATAGATGGTCGATATGCTTTTTCACGAAATAATCCGCTCCCGGAGAATTAAACTCATTATTCTCCACCAAAGGAACCCACATGGGGCAAGCCTCGCCTGTCACTTGGATATGTGGGTACATCCTGCCAATCTCGATCGTATAAGAATTGGACGTAATCGTACCGCTCGTACCTACGATACCGATATGTTTGGTACGGCTGATTGTATCCACTAACTCAACTGTAGGACGGATGACTCCCAATACACGACGATTGGGATCCCATGTAGGCAAGTCTTTTTGTTGGATCGTACGAAGCGCTTTCGCCGATGCCGTATTACAAGCCAAGATCACCAATTGGCAACCCGACTCAAACAAGCGCGATACCGCCTGACGGGTAAATTGATAAACAACCTCGAACGAACGGGTTCCATAAGGAGAACGTGCGTTATCGCCCAGATAAACGTAATCATAACCGGGCATCAACTGATGAATCTTATCGAAAATCGTAAGTCCGCCATAACCTGAATCAAAAAGACCGATCGGACCGGGAGTTTGTGGAAACATATCAGAAACCTTCTTTTATAAAGTACAAAGGGTGCAATCCTTTCGGAAAACACCCCCTCTTTTATTCTATAGAATAAATTTTCTCGCTAATTACAAACCGAGTTTCGTACGAACAAACGGAGTTGCGTCTACTGCGTTAGTACCCGTATAAAGCAAAGCTGCCGGATCGATGATATACGTATATCCCTTCTCCTCGCCTACCTTCTGGATAGCCTCGTGCAACTTCTGTTGGATCGGTTGCAATAATTCTTGTTGTTTCTTTTGTACGTCTTGCTGAGCTACCTGAACGAAGTTATCCATACGTTCTTGGATATCTTGAATCTCTTGCATTCTTCTCAACTTGATATTTTCTGTTAATGAATCTTGCTGCGCTACGAAGTCTGAATATTTCTTTTGGTATTCATCTTGCATTTGCTTCAATTCAACTCTATATTTCTCATTCAAGTCTGCCATTTGTTTTTCCATACCAGATACCTCCGGCATAGCCATAAACACCTCTTGAGTTTTTACAAACGCAATTTTAACTTCCTGAGCGATAGCTCCCAACGGGAGAATCATCAACAATAAAACAATAAGTTTCTTCATTTTTACTATATAATTACTTTGTTATTAATCAAGCTTTCACACTTTTCATGCATAAAGCGCACAAATGTAAGCATTTATTTTGAATATCCTAACTTAATCAGCACTTCATTACTGATATCGATCTTCGGAGAAGCGAAAATAATGCTCATAGCTGAAGCTCGATCCCAAACAATTTGATATCCCTTGTCTTCCGAGATTTCTTTCACCGCATTATACACCTCGTCTTGAATCGGTTTCATCAAACTCTCGCGTTTCTTATATAACTCACCCTCAGGACCGAAATATTTACGTTTCAGATCTTGCGCCTCTTGCTCTTTCTTCACGATCTCTTCCTCACGTTTCGTTTTCATCTCGGCGGAGAGGAATACCAGATCGCTCTGATAATTCTTATACATATTCTGAGCTTCTTGCTGAATCGCTTCCACCTCATTTTGCCATTTCTTGGAAACTTGGCTCAACTGCTCATTGGTCATTTCGTAAGCCGGAATATTCTTCAATATATATTCCATGTCGATTAAAGCGAACTTCTGTGCCATGCCGGCAAAAGAACAAAGCAACATCAGACAGCTCAATGTGATAATCTTTTTCATACTCTCTTTATTTATAGTTCTACTTTATGACTGCAAATATAACAGAGGGTTTACTTACAGCCTACCAATATTCGTTAAAAGTATTTATTTAAATGTAGAGACGGGGCGTGCCCCGTCTCCACATACGGAACACGCCCCGTCTCTACATACGAAGCTATACCCGATCTATATTTTAGAATTCCTGTCCGATGATAAAGTGCAGGTTACTACCGCTACGTTTACCATTAGATCCATAATTCGGCTCGTCGAAACCATAAGCCCAGTCGAGTCCCATCAAACCGATCATCGGCAAGAATATACGGACACCGACACCGGCGGAGCGTTTCAAGTTAAACGGATTAAAATTCTTCAAATCAGTCCAAGCGTTACCAGCCTCCACAAATACCAATCCGTAGATCGTAGAGGAAGGCTCCAGCAAGAACGGATATCTCAACTCCATAGCCAAACGAGAATAAGCGTATCCATAAGAGTTGTAACCACCATTACCGGCGATACTACCATTCTCATAACCTCTCAAACCGATCGTTTCCTGAGCATAGGTACTGGAGTAACCACTCATACCGTCACCACCCATATAGAAGGTCTCGAACGGAGACTTCTTATTTTTATTATAAGTACCTAAGAAACCATACTCAACACGGGTCATCAATACCGGCGTACGTTTCACGGTCAACGGAGCCAACGGAGAGAATATCTTCGCTTTGAACTTCCATTTATGATACTCGATGAATTTATATTTATCCGGGTCTGAGCTTGACATCGCTCCATAATCCTTATTATCAAACAAAGAATAAGGAGGCGTAGCCGCTACGGACAGCATAAATTGTGAACCCTTACGAGTATACAACGGGTTATCGATAGAGTTACGTTGCAACATCAACTCCAAGTTGATATTATGGCAATTTCCGTTATTAACCAAGAAATAATCCCAATCATGCATCATATACAGCTGATAGTTCAACGTCGCCATGAACTGGAAGTAGTCATCCGGCCAATTCAAGCGTTTACCATAACCAGCCGCTAAACCGAACATCATGATAGACTTATCCGGGTCGTAAGCATACTCATAACTATTATTGTAACCATAGTTGCCGTAATAGTTGCTACCATAGCCATAACCGCCCCCATAATAACCGGGATAACCATAGCCATAGCCCGGATAGCCATAACCATAACCGGAATTGGTCAAGTAATTGCTACTGATATCGGTTTGCTTTGAGAAATAAGCGCTGACAGACAATGTATTCGGTCGTTTACCGCCGAACCAAGGATCCATAAAGGAGATGCTGTAAGCCTGATAATAACGCCCGTTCGTCTGGCCGCTCAAGGTCAATGTCTGTCCCTCACCTTGCGGGATGATGCCCTTATAGGTTTTCGGGTTCAAGAAGTTCTTCATAGAGAAGTTCGTAAACTTCAAACTTAACTTACCGATCACACCCGTCTGTCCCCAACCTGCGGAGAACTCGATCTGGTCATTCGCCTTGGAAACCAAGTTATACTCGATATCCACGGTTCCATTCTCAGGATCAGGCAGCGGCACCGGATTCATGTTTTCCGGGTCGAAGTGTCCCATCTGAGCCAACTCACGAACGGAACGCATCAAGTCGTCACGGCTGAATAACATACCCGGCTTGGTACGCAACTCACGGCGAACGATGTCCTCATACAAACGGTCATTACCATTAATGATAATACGGTTGATCGTCGCCTGCGGACCCTCTTGGATACGGATCTCCAACGAGATCGAGTCATTCGCTACATCCACCTCTACCGGATCGGCGTTGAAGAACAAATAACCGTTATTAAAATAGACATTCGAAACGGCATCCTCATCCGTACTCAAACGTTCGTTCAATTTCTTTTGATTATACACCTCGCCTGGCTTCATACCCAACACGGCCATCAAATAGTCCGTAGAATATTGCGTATTACCCACGAAGCGAATATCTTTCAAATAGTATTTCTCACCTTCATCCACTTTCAAGAAGATATCTACCTTCTTCTCGTTAAAGTTCGCTACGCTATCGGACAACAATACGGCGTCGCGATAACCATGCTCGTTATATTTAGCGATTATATTTTTCTTATCGTTCTCATATTCCTCAGTCGTGAACTTCTTCGTGCTGAACATCTCCATGATACTGGTTTTCCAGTCGTTCGGCAAGCTGAACTTCTCGTTCGTCTTCTTCATCGCCTTCTTCAACTCCCGGGCAGTCAGTTTTTCGTTACCCTCAAAATAGATACGATGGATCTTGGTCTTTTCATTCTTATCGATATTGATATCCACGATCACCTCGCCTTCATTCGCGGGATCGTCCTTTTGCTCGATCTCGACATCCACGTTCTTAAAGCCTTTGCCATCGAAGAACTTCTGGATCACGATCTTGGCACGGTCCATGACGTTCGGCGTCACCTGGAAACCTTTCTTCAAACCCAGCTTCGCCTCCAAGTCCTCACGCTCGCCTTTCTTGATCCCGTGGTAATTGACTTGCGAGATACGCGGACGCTGCCTCAGCTGGATCTCCAGCCAAATCTGGTCGCCCTCGATCTTCGTCGCCAAGATCTTCACATCCGAAAACAAGCCATGTTTCCAAAAACGCTTCACTGCTGTAGTGATCTCCTCTCCCGGTACGGTAATCTCATCGCCTACCGACAAGCCCGAGAAGCCGATCAACACAAAATCATCATAATTCTTGATACCCGTAATCTTTATATCCGCGATCTTGTATTTCTTCGGAGCTAACGAGTACGAAATGACCGGCACTTCTGCCGGCGCCTCAACTTGGGTAGTGTCTATTTCTTGGGCAAACGCACCGCAAGCGAAACCCAAGCAAATAAAAAACAGCACTATTCTTTTGTACATATAACAGCTATTGTTTATAAGATTAATTGCTCACTTGTCTTACCGAAACGACGCTCACGTTGCTGGTAATACAATATAGCCTCATACAACTCTTCTTCTCTGAAATCCGGCCAAAACACATCCGTAAAGAAGAATTCAGCATATGACAACTGCCATAGCAAGAAGTTACTGATGCGTTTCTCTCCTCCGGTCCGTATCAAAAGATCGGGATCGGGGATATTTTTGGTCGTCAAGTGGTCCGAGACCATAGCCTCGGTTATATCATTGGGGTTTATTTTCTGTTCCAAGACCTCTTGGGCGAGTTGCCTAGCCGCTCTGGTGATCTCCCACCGGGAAGAATAACTAAGCGCCAGAACAAGTGTGGTTCCCGTATTCGCCGAAGTCGTATCGATACATTCTTGCAATGTATTATAAGCATCCTCACGCAAGCGGGAAAGGTCGCCTATGGCGGTAAGGCGAACGTTTTTCTTCATCATGTCCGGAGTCTCCCGGTGAATGGCAGAGACCAGCAAGCTCATCAGCGCTTGGACCTCTTCTTCCGGACGATTCCAGTTCTCGGTAGAGAAAGTGTACAACGTCAGATATTTCAATCCGAGTTGAGTGACCGCATCCATAATCTTACGGACCGAAACAACGCCTTCCTGATGCCCGAAGCTACGGTCTTTCCCCTTCGCCTTGGCCCAACGTCCGTTCCCGTCCATAATAATTGCCACGTGCCGTGGCAAGCGATTCTTGTCTATTTTCTCAATCAACGACATTTTTTATCTTACTAATATTCACTTATATTTTTCGCATTGTTACAAGTACGACACCTCGGGCCGAAATCCCATGTAACAGACAACAACAAGAAAGAGTACCAATCTTTATTCTTAAGAGCGCTACCCTTAACACCATACGGATCGTCCAACATGTCCTTTCCCTCTAGGCCATCGCCAAATAACTTACGAAACGAGAACTCGCACCCTAAATTAAGGCGGTTCTTGATCTTATATTTCATGCCCACGCCTAAAGGAATATTCGGGCTGGCGAAAGTCTTCCCACCACCCGGAGCCACCGTCAGCCCAATGCCCACCAAGACATAAGGAGAGAAACGCTTCGCCCCCGCATAGTCGAACTTATCGCTATACGGGAAAAAATTGAACTCCGCCTGTCCCCCCAACTCCATGATACTACGGTTGAAAGAGGTTTGGGCATTATTCGGAAAAACGTTCTCCATACCTTCGGTCTTACCGGAAACCTGTCCCCACATCAAGTTGGCTTTCAAGGCCCAACGAAAGTTGATGTTATACCGGAACACGGCTCCCACCGCCGGATTCATTCCTTTAAATATCGTATTCTTGTTGGCGTCACCCATATAAAAGGCACCACCAGCCATACCACCGATCTCGTACTTATATTCCTGCGCCCAAAGCGTAGGGACCGTACCCGCTAATAGGATGATTATGAGAAGCCGCTGAAAAAAAGTTGAAGTCATAAGCCTTGCTGTTATATATACCACACTTCTTTTTCTAACGCTAAAAGCCTCATAAAATTATACATCTCCTATCGAACTTTTCTATTCCTTCGGGATCAAACGATTGATACGGCCTCTCCAAAGTTGGTTCAAGTCATTGGAACCAGTGCTGGTTTTTCCTCCGAAAATGTTCACGAAATTCTCTTTATCCACAATAATTGAGGAAAAGCCTCTCGCCGCATAGTCGGTCGGTAACACCACCATCGAGTCGATCAACGACCAAGAAATACCATAATCTATCGATTGATACATATCTTTCAATGCCTTGTTCGAAGCGTCGATACCTCCGATCAAGAAAAACTTATCGTCATAATTCGTGATCATCGCTCCCTCACGCTTCGTGAAGTTTGCGTCACCAGAAGCCATCAACGCCCAAGAGATACCATCCATGGTCGCCCAAGTCGTATTAACCACTTGGTTGTCCACGGTACGTCCGCTGGCGGTCATCAAGTACTCATGATACATTGCGGCATATTGGAGATTGCTAAATCCGGTAACAGGGAATCCGCTAGGCACCGCATCTCCGGCGATCCACTCCATGGATTCGTTCATCGCATAGAACGCTAGCTTTCCTTCCTGATCCACGATCGTAGCTAAGGCGGAAGGCTGTTTCGTGCCCTGCTTCACGCTACCCAAAACGTATTTCACGGAAGGGGCGTTCTCTACAGCCCTCCAAGTCAAGCCATCCTCGGATCTATATAAAGTGCCATTTGTAGCCGGCACATATAAAGCATTGTTATACTCGGTAATCTGGGAGATCAAAAGCCCATCGGAAGGCAGACCGGTCAAGGATAATGACTGCCAGCCCTTAGGCGCGCTTACCGGAGCGTAATATAATTGGTAAGGTTTACCGGACTCGGCGGGTTTCACATACATAAAGTAATTCTCCGATCCATTATAATCGTAGGTTACCACCTTCTGATCCTTCACGGTAATGCCAATCATAGGATTCGCGTACATACTCCAAACCATAGAGTCCGGAACCACTTGATGGATATTCACCTGCGCCATATAGACTTTTGTCGTGACTTGGTCATACGCATGAACCACGAACTTTACCGGAGCGGAGAAATTAATGGAGTCTGATAAATTGTTTAAGTAATAAGTAGAGTCCGGATAAGCATACGGGCTTACCTCTATACCGCTAAGCGCATAGCTACTGGCTGCCGTAATCGTACAAACAACTTTCTCGATCTTCGTGCCAAAAGGCAGAGAGTCAATGTTAAAAATCCGCCCCGTCAGTTGGTCGATCGTAAACTTCACGGTATCCAACCCCGAGATAGAATCACTACTTAGCTTAAAAGAGGATATTTGGCAGTTCTTAACCAATTCTATATCAGTGACATCTTCTGATTTCAAACAAGAAGACAACACTAATGCAAAACAACCTGTTATAAATAGTACTAATTTATTTTTCATCAAAAACATAAGTTTGTCGCATATAAAGGCACAAAAGTAGAAACATTTTTTGCTTTCACCCTAATACCTGCTAATATTTATAATATTTTAGTTGATTATATGAGCCTTAAAATTCATAGTTATGATTTTTCGAACTCATCGTTATGATTTAAAATTTCATAGTTATGATTTTTAATGCTCATAACAGAACGTCCGGAGATGCCGCTAACAGCCTCCTTTCCAAGCATCGGCGCATGCACCCCTTGATACAGGCGAACCGGGGCCGTTTCCACCCTCGCCTCGTCCCATACATCCGCTTCCACAAAAGAATTAATCAGCTGAGTCCCACCTTCCACCAATAAGGAATCCAACTTCCGGACAGCAAGATGATCTAGCACTTGCCGGATCACCGGACCCTCGAAATCTATCCGGATATACTCCACGTTCTCTCGGTTTTCCACTTCCTTCTCCGTAAATATTAATGTACGTGAGGAACCATTCAGCAACCGATAAGAATCGGGAATAACGAGCCGGCGATCCAATACGACCCTAACCGGAGAATTACCGGACCAATGGCGCACGTTCAATGAAGGATTGTCCAATAAAGCGGTCCGTGTACCGACCATGATAGCCGCCACCTCCGAACGAAGTTTATGCACCAAGCGGGAAGTCTCCGGAGAAGACAAAACCGTGACCGGCTCCGACACGTCCGTACGCAAACGATCGATAAACCCATCCTCGCTCTGCGCCCATTTCAAGATAATATAAGGACGGCCTTTCGTTTGTAGCGTCATAAACGCCTTGTTCAACACACGGGCTTCTTCCTCCATCACGCCTGTGACGACCTCGACACCGGCCTCACGCAACATCCGCACGCCTCGCCCCGACACCTCGGGAAAAGGATCCAAGCAACCGACCACCACCCGTGGAATCCCTTTCCGGATAATCAACTCGGCGCAAGGAGGCGTCTTCCCATAATGAGAGCAAGGCTCCAGACTCACATAAATCGTACTGTCTTTCAACAAAGACTCGTCTTTCACGGAAGCGATAGCATTCACCTCTGCATGCGCCTCCCCACATTTCCTGTGAAATCCCTCACCGATAATACGGCCCTTATGCACAACCACCGCGCCAACCATCGGATTCGGACTGACATTTCCCCTCCCTCCTTTAGCCAACTCGATGCAACGAGCCATGTATTTCTCTTCAACCTCTATCATAATCTTTGCATAT
The DNA here is from genome assembly GCF_023656845.1 of Parabacteroides sp. Y3-G-102. NCBI lineage: Bacteria > Pseudomonadati > Bacteroidota > Bacteroidia > Bacteroidales > Tannerellaceae > Parabacteroides > Parabacteroides sp. Y3-G-102. The sequence continues at coordinate 85,289 of NZ_JAMOKU010000023.1, forward strand.
AAACGGTTTTTACACTACTTTCGCGATAAAACAAGAGTAAGATATGACTGAGACCATCGCCTACATCCGAAATTCCCTCAAAGATATTTATCCTCCCGGCGAAGCCCAAGCGCTCGTCCGGCTCATCATGGAACGTGTTTGCGGCCTTTCTACCCATCAACTCCTGTTAGGCAAAGGTAAAGAATTATCTGATACGGAGAAATTTAAAATCAAGGAGATTGTAGAAGGACTGCGTTTATACAAGCCCATACAATACTTATTAGGCATAGCGGATTTTTACGGGATGGAGTTTAAGGTGACGCCGGACGTATTGATTCCCCGCCCGGAAACCGCCGAGTTGGTCGAGCGGATCATCACGGACTACCGAGGCCAAGCCCCTCGTATATTAGATATTGGTACGGGAAGCGGCTGTATCGCTATTTCCTTGGCGAAACATCTTCCGAAGGCTGAGGTAGCGGCGGTAGATATATCGCCCGAGGCACTTGCCGTGGCCGAGGAGAACGCCCGACTGAATCAAGTTTCCGTATCTTTTCTCGAATTGGATATCCTTTCCGAAGGTTATCCCAGTTTCATGCAAGGAAAACTAAAGTTTCACGTAGAAGAAACAAAAGTTTCACGTAAGGAAAACAAAAGTTTCACGTACATGAAACCAAAATCCCATACGGAAGAAACCGCTGTTTCTCCTATAGGCAACTTCAATTGCATCGTCAGCAACCCTCCTTATATAATGAATAAGGAGAAAGCGACCATGGAAGCGAACGTTTTGGAGAACGAGCCTCACCTGGCCTTGTTCGTTCCCGATGACGATCCGCTTCTCTTTTACCGGGCCATCGCCCGCTTCGGACAAAGGCATTTGGTGGAAGGCGGGCATCTATACTTCGAGATCAACGCCCTTTGCGGAAAAGAGACCGTAGCGATGCTACGTCAAGAGAATTACACCGAAGTCGAATTAATACAAGATTTATACGGAAAAGACCGTATCGTAAAAGCAAAAATATGAAAGAGATAACCGAACCCGAGATGTTGCACCGGGCAGCCGCCTATTGCTCCGCCGCCGAACGCTGCATACAAGACGTACAGAAAAAGATCAATGCCGCCGGACTTCCCCCCGACGCCTCCGAGCGTATCATCGCCCGATTGCTGAAAGAGCGGTTTATCGACGAATCCCGTTACACCCGTTTCTTCGTGAACGATAAGCTACGGTTCAATAAATGGGGACGGGTAAAAATAGGCTACGAGCTTTATAAGAAAAACATCCCCTCCCCGATCCGGGAAGAATCGCTCGCCGCCATTGACGAGGGAGAATACCGCTCCATCTTACTCGATTTACTAAAAAGCAAAAAGAAATCGACCAAAGGAAAAGACGAGCGGGACCTATTCAACAAGTTACTCCGTTTCGCCGCCGGACGAGGTTTCGAAAGCCGGATCACGTTGGATTGCCTAAGCCAATTATTCAAAGGAACAGACTGCGAGGATTATGCCGACGACATGGAATAATCTGCTCAACCTGTTTTTCCCAAACTTATGTAAAATATGTAAACGACCACTCGTCGAGGGAGAAGAACAAATTTGCCTGAAATGCCTATGCGACCTGCCGCACACGGGATATCATCGACAGGCGAACAACCCCGTCGAGCAACTTTTTATCGGAAAAGACCGGATCGAATACGCCACCGCTTATCTACGATACGAGAAAGGCGGAAAAGTACAAAGCCTGATACACTCGCTCAAATACCATGATAATAAAGAGCTGGGCTATCTACTCGGACGGCAGATAGCGAGAGAGCTCCAAACGGATCACAGCCCGATATGTACCGTAGACCTCCTTATCCCCGTTCCCCTGCATCCCCGCAAAAAACGGCAAAGAGGTTACAACCAGTCCGAATGGATCGCCTCCGGCATCCGTTCCATATGGGATATCCCCATCGATACGCAAAGTCTGGCCCGCACCACCCACACAAGCACCCAAACTCGTAAGGCCATTTACGACCGCTGGTTAAATGTATGTTCTATTTTTAACGTCATTCATCCGGAAAGCTTAAAAAACAAACATATCCTGCTCATAGACGACGTGATCACAACCGGAGCCACGATTTCCGCTTGCGCAAAGGCTTTATCAGGGATTCCGGGCATACGCATCAGCATTTTAGCCCTATCTGTCGCATAAATATTAATAAAAAATTAACGTACGATATTCAAGGTAATGTCATTCAGTTTATCTATTTTTGCAAACTGATATAAATATAGGATTGTATGAAAACACTGGAAAGTTTAGTAGCAGAAAAATTATTAAAGATTAAAGCCGTAAAGTTGCAACCGGCCAATCCGTTTACTTGGGCATCCGGCTGGAAATCTCCGATCTACAATGACAACCGAAAGACTCTTTCTTATCCGGTCGTTCGTAGCTTCATTAAATTGGAGTTGGCTCGTGTGATTAGTGAAAAATTCGAGAACGTAGATGCCATTGCCGGTGTTGCTACAGGCGCGATCGCTCAAGGTGCTTTAGTAGCCGATTTATTAGGATTGCCATTCGTATACATCCGCTCTACGCCAAAAGATCATGGATTGGAAAACCTTATCGAAGGAGAATTGAAACCGGGTTCTAAAGTAGTGATCATCGAGGATTTGGTATCTACCGGAGGTAGTAGCTTGAAAGCCGTACAGGCCGTACGTAACTTTGGTTGCGATGTCGCGGGTATGGTAGCTATCTTTACCTATGGATTCCCTGTAGCGGAAGCCGCTTTCAAAGACGCTAAAGTAACATTGACTACATTGAGTAACTACGACGCAGTCTTGGAAGAAGCTGTCCGTACGCATTACATCGATGAGTCTGAGATCGCGGTTCTTCAGGAATGGCGTAAAGATCCGGCTAACTGGGACCCGAAATAAGTAATAAACAAAAAGACACTCAATGACTGAAGAATTTGTGAGTGAGGTCAAACAGATCCCACACAATGATGAACGTATCTTCACGATGTTGTCCGATCTTTCCAACTTGGAACGTATCAAGGATCGCATCCCGCAAGATAAAATAAAAAATTTTGAGTTCGACAGCGATACCTGTAGTTTCGCTGTCGATCCCGTTGGTAAGATTACCTTCCAGATCGTAGAAAGAGAGCCGAATAAATTAATCAAGTTCACGACGACCAACTCTCCTGTTCCCCTTTTCTTGTGGATACAATTGAAACAGGTGGCCGAGGACGACACACGGTTAAAAATCACGGTTCGTGCCGATCTGAATCCGTTCTTGAAACCAATGGTATCGAAACCTTTGCAAGAGGCTGTGGATAAAATCTCGACCGTTATCGCCTCCTTGCCTTATTAATTCCTTTTTCATTATGGCTCAGAAACTTTGGGAAAAAAATGTACAGGTAGATCATGAAGTAGATATCTTCACGGTAGGTAAGGACCGTGAGATGGATCTTTACCTCGCTAAATATGACGTATTAGGCTCTATGGCGCATATCACGATGCTGGAAAGTATCGGTTTATTGACCAAAGAGGAACTAAACGTCTTATTAGCAGAATTACGGAATATATACGCCGTAGCGGATCGTGGAGAATTCATCATCGAGGAAGGCATCGAGGATGTGCACTCGCAGGTGGAACTCATGCTTACACGCCGTTTGGGCGATATGGGCAAGAAGATCCATAGCGGGCGTTCCCGCAATGATCAGGTTCTATTGGATCTGAAACTTTTCACCCGTTCGCAAATACAAGAATTGGTTGAGTTGGTTTCCGGCTTGTTCGACGTTTTGATCTCCCAGAGTAACCGGTACAAGGATGTACTGCTTCCCGGATATACGCATCTACAGGTAGCTATGCCCTCTTCGTTCGGACTTTGGTTCGGCGCTTACGCGGAGAGCTTGGTAGATGATTTGCAACTTATGCAAGCCGCATACCGTATTTGCAACCGTAACCCGCTGGGTTCCGCCGCCGGATATGGTTCATCCTTCCCGCTAAACCGCCAGATGACTACGGATTTATTAGGTTTCGACTCGCTGGACTACAATGTGGTATACGCCCAGATGGGACGTGGCAAGATGGAACGCACCGTGGCTTTCGCTATGGCGGGTATCGCCGCTACGCTCTCCAAGTTAGCGTTCGACGCTTGTATGTTCAATAGCCAGAACTTTGGCTTCATCAAACTGCCGGATCAGTTCACGACCGGCTCCAGTATCATGCCGCATAAGAAGAATCCGGATGTATTTGAGTTGACACGTGCCAAATGCAATAAGCTTCAAGGCTTGCCTCAGCAAATCATCTTGATCAGCAATAATCTTCCTTCCGGTTACTTCCGGGATCTCCAGATCATCAAGGAAGTCTTCCTACCGGCTTTCGACGAGCTGAAGGATTGCTTACGCATGGTAACTCATATGATGCGTGAGGTGAAAGTGAACGAGCATATATTGGACGATGATAAATATTCTCTATTGTTTAGCGTGGAAGAAGTGAACCGCCGTGTCTTGGCCGGAATGCCTTTCCGTGACGCTTATAAGCAAGTAGGTTTGGATATCGAGGCCGGTAAATTCGTTCCTTCGAAGAGCGTTAACCATACACACGAAGGCAGTATCGGTAATCTATGTAACGAACCAATCGCCACCATGATGCGTAGCGTGATAGGTTCTTTCTCTTTCGAACGGATGAACGAGGCTGAAAAGAAATTGATCCATGGATAAGATAAGACGGATATTTCCACTTTTGATCTTGTTTACGCTATTATCTTGCGCAGATACGATAGAGACTCGCATTCCCTATCGTGCGGTCTATCTGGAACTAGATCTGACTTATCAAGATAAAGCGTTGAATGCAATACAGGCTTATAAGATCTACACCTCTAAAGATGTAGACCAAGCTGGCGAGCAAACAGGGTTTGGAGGCGTATTGGTTTATCATGGATTGTCCAGTAACGGAACCGGTGCATTCTTTGCGTTCGATGCCGCTTGTCCTCATGAGGCATCCGCTAATGTCATCGTAGATGTGGACGAATCTGCCGTATACGCCATTTGTCCGAAATGCGGTAGTAAATTTGAACTTTTAAACGGTATCGGCAATCCGGTGGAAGGACCTTGCGCTGAGGAGAAACAAGCCCTCAAACAATATGTCGTCGATACAAACGGTAATAAAATTTACATCCATAATTAAATTTTTCACCGGAAATGTTTGGTAGTATAAATATTTGTACTACCTTTGCACTCGCAAAAGAGAAACAAACAATGCGGAAGTAGCTCAGTTGGTAGAGCATAACCTTGCCAAGGTTAGGGTCGCGGGTTCGAGTCCCGTCTTCCGCTCAACTCTTAGAGAAGAGGTGGATGCTCGAATGGTGGAATCGGTAGACACGAAGGACTTAAAATCCTTTGGCCATTGCGGCTGTGCGGGTTCAAGTCCCGCTTCGAGTACGATCTAATTTAATTGCGGAAGTAGCTCAGTTGGTAGAGCATAACCTTGCCAAGGTTAGGGTCGCGGGTTCGAGTCCCGTCTTCCGCTCGCTTCCAAAAGGCCTCGCTGTTCGAAAGAATAGCGGGGCTTTTTATTTCTAAAATATAATCGTATCTTTATCTTCAATTAAAGTGAGGGTTATGGAGGCTCACCCGATAAATCAGGGGGAAAATTCTTTAATTCTATAGAAAATTTGCACCTTTGTACCATGAACAATCAAGGACTATTAGCATTGGCACAGTTGATTCTGCCATCAGAGATACTTTC